>NZ_PUWT01000030.1:0-66614 GCF_002968995.1 Photorhabdus hindustanensis | reverse complement strand
CCTGCGGGATATCGGTAAAATCACGAATATCCAGGTTGTTCATGGCCGCGCGCCAGGTGGCCGTGTAGTCCCCCAGGTACTGCTCGGTGATTTGTCGCTGGATTTCTTTGCGGTCCGTGTCGCTGTACTGCACGTTGTGCGACAGGTTCAGGACCCAGCTGTCCATGACGGTGAGGTCGATGAGCTGGTCGTCCTGTTTGACGAAGTAGTTGTTCAGGCCGTTTATCGTCAGGAACTGCGGGATAATCAGTTGTTTGTCATTATTGGCAATAAAGAGGCGGTCAAAGCCCGGGCCAATCTGGTCGCGCAGGTTGAGGGGCGGCGGCAGTGAATCCTGGGCTTTAATGCGCAGGTTCTGATAGACCCGCTGATAAATGGAGAGCTGACTCAGCTCTTTCTCCGCCTTGATGAGCGGCAGTTTGTAAGGCGCGAAGCTGCTGATCGCGGCCTGATCGCCCGACTCCCGCGCCGCCCGCCAGTCGGTGTGATCCAGCGCGTAGTCCAGGTGAGTCAGTAACTGCGCCTGTAACGGGCGCTGGCCATTAAAAGCCTGGCTCCAGCGCGCCTGCATATAGTGTTCCACCAGCGATTTATTGCGGCCGCTGCCATCTTCCAGCATCCGCATGATGCGCAGGACTGCCAGTTTTTCCTCGCTGCCTTTAGGCGCCCGGTTGAGGTCATCCAGCAGGCCGTTCATTAAGGCGGGCAGGAAGCGCTGAGACAGCAGTTGCAGGTAGGTGTTTTCCACATACGGGCCGACCGCCGCGCCCTGATAAAGTCCCATATCCGCCAGCAGCCCTTTCTGATGGTAATCCCCGTAGGCCAGCGTGGCCTCACGGACAGGATTGAGCAGGGGAAGCTGTAAATTGCCGTTACGGTCTTCGCCTTGGGGGGGCGGCACGGACAGGAAGGTTTTGGCCTGCGCCAGTACCTCGTCGCCGGCCCGGTAGTTCTTCTGATAGTAGTAGTGCCAGCCGGTCCACAGGACCAGCACCACCCCGGCGCCCACGGTGGAGAAGGTCAGTAGTTTGTGGCGGTGGCGGTTTAACCACAGGCGGTTTTCAGCCGCCAGATTCGGTTCGGCCAGCAGGACCTCTTCAAACAGCGCGTGGGTGAAGTAGGGCGCGGTGTCCGCCACCGGCCAGGTGGGAAAAGCCTGTGGCCCGAGGTGATACTGCACCGCGGCAGACTGGGTAAAAATGTCATCCATCTGGCCGATTTGTGTAGACGAGGTGAGATAAACCCCCCGCAGGCCCGGCTGTGCCGGACCGCCGTTGTAAAGAAGCCCCTCCAGCAGCTGTACCAGCGCGCTGTGCAGCCCCTGTATTTGGCGGGTGAAGCTGAACAGGGGGCTGCGCTGACTGATGTCCACTTTATTGAGCATCATGTCCGGCATGGCCGCATTGAGTTGCTGCATCCACTGGCGCCAGAACTGTGCCAGCTCAGCGCGCCAGCTGTGCTCATCCTGCGCATTCAGGCTGAATGTGACGCCCAGGATCTGGGCGCGCTGCGATCTGTCCAGCGACTGGAAGGCGGCGCTGAAACCGTGCAGCCGGTCGAGTTTGGTCAGTACCAGATAGCAGGGCAGATGGTTATGCAGGGTTAATCGCAGATCCTGTAGGCGCAGGTGAAGCGCGGCAATAACCCGTTCCCGCTGCGCTTTGTTGTCGGTCAGTAAGCGGTGAATATCCACCGTCAGGATGATGCCGTTGAGCGGCTGGCGCTGACGGTTTTCGGTCAGCCAGGCGAGTAGGGCCTGCCATAAGCGGGCGGGCAGTTGAGGTTTGGGGGTGTCCGGCGGCGATATCTGGTCGATAAGGAACCCGTCCGGGTCAATGATGACGGCTTTCTCCCCCAGCCAGCAGCGCAGATGCAGGGGCAGCGCCTCTTCCCCGGTCAGGGTGTCCGGCGCGGCAATGTCAGTCAGCCGGCAGCCTTCCTGAATCAGTGAGGTTTTGCCGCTGCCGGTGTTGCCCATCACCAGGTACCAGGGGCGCTGGTAGAGATAATCCCAGGTCCCCAGATGGCGTTGCAGCTGGGCTTTCCAGTGATGGAGATAACTGTCCTGACGGGTGATATCGGCCAGCGCCGGATCGACGGCTTTCAGTTCCACCTCCAGCCTGAGCTTTTCAAGCTGGCGCAGGCGGCGCCAGATTTTTATCCCGACAACGCTCAGGGCCAGCAGGAGGATGATGACCGTCGCCAGCCAGCGGGCAGACAGGGTTTCCAGCGGGCGGGTCTGTTTAAACTGCCAGCCGGGTCCCCACCACCACAGCCAGATAAGGGCAAGACAGGGCAGGAGGGCCAGTATCAGCGAAGCGGTGGCTTTCAGTGGCGGCAGACGCGGCATCGCCGGTTTTTTGATATTTTTCAGCAGTAGAGAAAGCCAGTTCATGGGTTAACGCTCCTGTTTGCGGTCGTCTCTTTTGAGGGGGAGGTCATCGGGGCTTTTTCTGCCAGTGCCGCCAGCAGGCCGGGTTCCCAGTCGGCGAGTGACAGGTGTTGTCCTGCCCGGAGCAGCTGTCGGTAATGTTGTTGTGCCAGCGCGCTCATCCCCGCCTGTTCCAGTAACTGTGCCGTCAGCAGCTGACCGTAAAACTGATCCCGGGGTTCGGTCAGGTGTTGCTGATAGTGCTCCGCGGCGTTGAGGGCGGCTTCCAGGCCGTGTTGCTGAAAACAGTGCCAGATAGCGTCCTGTTCCTGCGTGGCGCCGCGGCTGACGGCGGCGGTCGCCGGAGGATGCAGCCAGTTCAGCGTGGCGTCTGAGATAAAGGGGCTCGTATCAGAGAAAGACAGGTTTTGCAGGACCGGCAGGCGGTCAAGAAAGGCCCGGAGTTCATCGCGGATAGCGTCAGCGACAGGGCGGTACCCCAGTTTTTCGGCCGCCTGAGCCGCGATAGCGTGCCCGTCCAGCCAGTAAGGGGCCAGTGTCAGACTCTGTTCTATCTGTTGCAGCAGGGATTTGTCCGCCGCCGGGAGTTTCGTCAGATAATCTGCGGTACGGTCTGCCGCAGTCGGCGCCAGCGGTGTTTTGCCTGCGCCATTTGCCATCGGCGCGGTGGTCAGTGTGTGCCATATCGCATAACGACGCAGACGGTAACCGACAGGGGAATCAGGCTGGCGTTCGCATAGCAGATCGGCCACGGTCAGGAGCGTCTGCTTCCAGGCTTTTTCACCGGAACTGTCTACGGCGACATCCGGTATGGGTGTGGATGTCAGTGCTGAAGTGTTTGCAGATTGTGCTGTCGTTTCTGTCGATTCAGCCGGTGTCGGTTTTGGCTCAGGTTTACGGGCATAGCGGGGGCGTAACTGGTCAATCTCTTTAGCCAGTGCCGGCTCATCGGTATGCCAGCATTGTGCCAGATGAGCCAGTGCGCCCTGTGCCTCTTCGCGCTGAGTCTCATCAGCCTGTTCGCAGAAGCCGGGTTGCGCGGAGTCAAAACGTTTAATCACCTGTTGTGCCAGGCGGCGTTTGAGCAACGGTTTTTGTGGCCAGGCTGTCTGCCAGTAATGCTGGATGTAATCGGCCAGCAGCTCCATTGCCAGGATGAGTTCAGCGGGATGACTGCCGTGTTGCAGTGTCCGCAGTAAATGAACCATCAGCCTGAAATCTTTGCTTTTTTCGCTGAACAGTTGCAGTGCCTGACGCTGGATCTCTTCAATATTGATGCTGGAATGAGCCAGCGATCCCAGCTTAACCATCTCCCCATCGATATATTCCCAGGCGGGTTCGTTTTCATCCAGCTCCCGGCTGATAAGTTCATCCGACAGGGGCGTCAGCAGGAGGCCCTGCCAGTCAAATTGTTTCCTGATATCCATTGGGATCACCAGCGGCAGGCGGAGCGTAAAGGTTTCACCGCCTGTTCCAGTTGAGAAATGTTGAATGTCATTCGGTTTCCGTTGCCGGTTTTGATGGTCAGGGTTTTTCCTGTCATCAGTCGTTTTAGTTCTTCAATGCCCGGCAATCCACGGCTGGATTCCAGCAGGTAGCCGTTTTCGCGCAAGAACCAGTCAGCACTGAATTGGGTGATTTCTGTCGAAATCATCACCGTGCCGCTATCTTGTGGTTTAGCCAAGGCAATTTGTATTCGGGTAATGCTATCGATACAACTCAGCATCAGCACTGGCCGTGGTGGTGGAACACCAATTGCGGGGGTGGTCAGTATGACGCGAGTCGGTATACTTTCAGATTGGGTGGTGATAAAACCGGTTGAATGGTCAGTTCGTTTCATCTCCTGTTCCATTGCCTGTCTCCAGACAGGGCCAGTTTTTTCTAACGGGATAACGGCAATATTATCGACTTTATCCAATAGACGGTCGTAGCAATCGAGTCTGACCAACGGCGACGGTTCTGCCCGGCATTGCAGTAAAGCGGGTAGTGAAGGTGCTGTTGTGGTTTCCTGATCTGGCTGAATATCGGGTTTGCCTGTCAGAGAGGCGATTAGTGAACTGACCATTAACAGAAAACTCATAATTTACACCTGTATTTCGCCAGTTTGTAAGTCAGTGTACGGGGTGCAATACCTAAGCTTTCGGCAATTTGTTTGGTGTTATTGCCGTAAATATGTTGGCGTTGTATCAGTACTGCGCATTCGAACTCTTCGAGTGCCTGAGATAAGTCGTCGATTTTGCTGTAATCGTGAGAGACGCTGGCTGATGTTTTGTTTTCTGCTGTGGTACTTAACGAAGCCAGCAATTCATCAAGCTGTTTTTCTTTCTGGCGTTGTGTCTGAAAAACCTGGCGGATTTGGCGTAATTGTTCACGCAGTTGTTCCAGTTCCTGTAATTTTTTCAATCGGTGTTGCATGACGAGGCAGTAGATGTAAAACATGTTGCTATCGTCAGCAAAACGACGAACATCTTTGGCGAAAACAGCAATCACGCCACACGCTTGCCCGTTGCAATTAAACAACGGGATAGCATGTAGGCCGCAGCGATTAGGGAGTTCTTCGACGAAGAGGCGAAAGTTTCGATTGTCTATTCGTACTCCCTGATTGAGTGATTCCCAAGTCGTAGGGGTACCTTTGTACAGGATTTGTATCAGTGGATGGTTAATATCACCGATATTGACATCCAGTTGCAGCGCGCTTATCTGGTTTGGCGCCGGCAGCCGGTAGCATTCCAGACGGTTTTCATTCACGTTAAGCAGAGAGACCAGCAAGGCGTCAAAACGCTGGCGTTGGTGATTCACTTGAAGAAAGTGGTGAACCAGTTGCTCGATAGAGTCATTTTCCAATAACGCTAATGCGCTTTTCAGCCGTTGTTTCATGGTATCTCCTCAACCACCGCGTTGAATTGATGGTCGTTAACAGTTAGCTGGATAGTGCTGATCTGCTTTCCGGCAGACATTTTTTGCAACAACAGCAGAGATAATGGTGGCAACAAAGCGCCATCAATGATCGATTCCAGCATGCGTGCGCCATTTTCAGCACGGGTTGCCCGTTGCAGTATCTCTTCAACCACATCATCACTCAGGGTGACTTCGGCGTTGAAACGTTGACGCAACAGGTTATCGAGGCGCGCCAGTTTGCCCTGAATAATGGTTTTTAGGGTGTCGTGCCCTAATGGCAGATAAGGCACCACTTCCATTCGCGCCAGTAATGCGGGTTTGAAGAAGGCCGCCAGTTCAGGATAAATCAGGTCATTCATCTCTTCCGGTTTATCGGCATTATCGACGATAGTTTGATAGCCTAAGTTGGAAGTTAAAAAGAAGACCACGTTTTTACAGTCAATCACTCGGCCTTCCCCATCGGCCAACTCACCTTTGTCGAAAGCTTGGTAGAACAGGTTCAGTACATCAGGATGGGCTTTTTCTACTTCATCAAGTAGAACGACGGAATAAGGTTTCTGGCGAATAGCTTCGGTGAGTACACCTCCTTCCCCATATCCAACATAGCCCGGAGGTGAGCCAATCAGGCGGGAAACGGTGTGTTTTTCCTGAAATTCCGACATATTGATAGTGGTCAGATATTGACGTCCGCCAAACATCAATTCTGCAATCTGTAAAACGGTTTCAGTTTTACCGACGCCACTTGGCCCTGCCAGCAAGAAGGCGCCCAATGGACGACCGGGACGGCGCAGGTCCGCCCTGGCAGTCAACAAATGTTGATGCAGGCATTTAATCGCGAGATCTTGTCCTTTGATGCTTTGTCCCAAATGAGTTGGGAGTTCAGTCACGACGGAGAGTTCACTTTGTGACAGGCGATTAAGTGGTACGCCAGTCCATTCAGCGATAACCGCCGCAATCTGGTTCTTATCCACGTGAGGAGAAACGAGCGTTTGTTGTTGCTGTAATTGTTCCAACTGTTCATTGAGTTCAGCCAATTGTGCAATCAACTCGTCAGTTGTCATTTCGGCCGATGTTTCGCTCTCTTTTGTTTCGTTAGTTAATTCTGTTTCAATTAATTCTGTTTCGTCGGTTAATAGTTGACGGCGTAGTTCAATAACTTGCTGAACTAATTGTTGCTGTTGCTGCCAACTGGCTTCCAGTTCAGCTAATTTCTCCGTGGTTTCCTGCTGTTGTTGCCGCAGTTCATCCAGTCGATCAGTGTGTTGGTTGAGTCCCATGCGCTGTTCCCTCGCCAGCACGTCTGATTCCATTTGTTGCTGATGCAGTTGGTTTTTCAGGGCGGAAATTTGGCGCGGAGGTGAAGTCAAGTTGATGGCGACGCGGGCGCAGGCGGTATCCAGCACATCAATGGCTTTGTCTGGCAACTGGCGTCCAGAGAGGTAACGGTCGCTTAATACCGCAGAGGCTTTTAGCGCTTCATCATCGATTAATACGCCATGAGATTGTTCATAGATTGCCCGCAGGCCACGCATAATAATGATGGCTTCTTCCGCGGTCGGTTCGGCCACTTTAACTAATTGAAAACGGCGGGAGAGGGCAGCATCTTTTTCGAAATATTTTTTGTATTCGCCCCAAGTGGTCGCAGCAATGGTTTTCAATTCGCCACGTGCCAAAGCGGGTTTTAGCAGGTTGGAGATATCCAATCCGCCTTGTTGATTACCTGCGCCAATCAGGGTATGAGCTTCATCGATGAACAGAATAATCGGTACGGATGACTGATTTATTTCATTCATAATGCCTTTGAAACGTTTTTCAAATTCACCTTTTACCGCCGCACCCGCTTGTAGTGCGCCCAGATCCAGCGTCATCAATTCACTGTTACGCAGTTTTTCCGGTACTCGGTTGTCGATAATGCGCAGGGCCAACCCTTCAATGAGCGCGCTTTTACCGACGCCCGCTTCACCCACCACAATCGGGTTATTTTTACGGCGACGGCAGAGAATATCGATCATTAGGTCGATTTCTTTGTCACGGCATAGAACAGGATCGAGTTTTCCCTGACGAGCTTGTTCTGTCATATTTTGAGTAAAACGGGCGAGCAGGCTGTCACTACTGGCGGCAGCTTTGCCTTGTCCGTTTTGATCGCTTTCCACAATTGGTTGTTCGGCAGAGCCTGCGGTCCATTGGGCAAAATTCTGGCGTAACAATTCGCGGTTTATTCCCGATAAAAGACGTGCGGATAGTGGCGTCAGGTAACGTAATGGGCTGAACAGCAAGGTCATCAGCATGACGCCGCTGCGTAATTCCTGATGCTGCATCTCAGTCGATGCTAACAGCCAGCTATCTTGTAACCACTCCACCAGCATTGGAGAGAAGCTAGGATAGGCTTGAACCATTGCTTGATGGTGAGGGATCATCTGATCAAGTTGTTCTTTCAGCAGATCACTGTCCACTTCCGCTTGATTGAAGATCGCTCTGACATCACTGAGAGGGGTGTTGATCATTTGCAACAATAGCTGTGAAACCGTTATCTCAGGTTGCTGTTGGCTGACACACTGCGCTGCCGCCGCTTCCAGAGCATGCCGAGTCATCGGATTTAAGCGATTAACTAATGTAGGTAGATCAATCTGAATCATCGGTTTCTTTCCTAGCTCAGTAAGTTATTTAGTTGTTGTAAGATGTTCTGGGTTTGGTTGTGCAGACGGATAGCGTAGAAGCCATAAACGATAGCGAGCAGAGTAATACCGCTCCAGAACAGATGTTTAATAGTCAGACGCTTACCCAGGCGATAGCGATCATCACGCTCGTTGGCGTTACTGTGGAGAATGATGGGAGGAGCTTCGCCCCGCAACGCGTGCAGTTGTTGGTGTAATCGACGGAATAAACGTTCAAAATCATCACTTTTCTGCGAAGCAACTTTATAGCGACCACGGTAACCGAGGCAGAAACAGAGATAGATAAACTCCAGTAGATGTTGGTAGCGCTGAGGTTCACCCATCAGACGATCCAACAACTGAAAGACTTTTTCACCACCCCAGGTTTCGTTGTGGAATTGGACCAGCAGTGATTGTTGTAGCCACTCGTTCTTGCTGTTCCAGCCATGCCCCAGTGCGGTTTCATCAATGAAGGTACAGAGCATGTAGCGGAAAGAGACAATTGCCCCCGGCTCATAGCCTTTGGTTTGTAGAAGTTGTTCGATTGCTTGGATATCAGTAACGACCTGTGGGTAAAGCTGGTCCGGCAGTGGCTGATCACCCATGTCTTTTAGACGCATGACCATACCAAGCAGCGGTGTGGCGGCATCAATCATTGGGTTCAGGCTTTCTCCGCGTAACGGTAACTGGTACTGACGATGTAGAATCGTATCGGTTTCCGTCTCCGTCTGCATCAGAATGGTGTTGTCACTCATGGCTTCGGTTTTCATTAGGCACTCCCATTCCTAACCGCCCAGAATTGCATGTCTAATCCTGGGAATTCTCCCGAAACGTGAAAGGCGATGGAGTTACTTTTTAGAATGTCTTTCCATGCGTCGCCTTGTTGATCAAGCCGGAAGTAGGTGTAACCAGCATGATAAGGCAACTGACGTGGGGCAGAGGGAAGCGCAACCAGTGCTACAGCGGGCAACTGGATGCTGACCATTTCGCGGATCCTTTCAGCCGATGTAACTTTAGTCTGTTGGGCAAACTGGCGGAGTAATTGATCATGCGGAACCTGTGCGCGGATTGCCAGAATGAATTCCGCGTTTGTCAAAACATTGCGATCATGGATGTGCGCCACCCGGATACCATTGGCTTGAGTTTGTAGCTTAATTGGGATCGCCCGCGGAGTCAGTACAACGCCCATTGCTTCGTGCATGAGGATCATGACTTCCTTGAATGTTTCCGTCAGGTTGTCGTGTTTGTAAATCGGCATATCGCCGGCCTGACGGGATTCATGAGTAAATGTTCTCAGTTCACCACAGGTTTGGATCAACTGAGTGAAAAAATCTTGCGGATGTAAAATGGCTTGTCCGGCGTAGTGGGTAAACCACGGCTGAACTCGGTTAACTAGCTGGAGCATCATAAATTCAGCAACATCAGCGACCCCTTGCTGGCCGGGAGAACCAATCCGGTTAGCGAGTGATCTACCTCGTTCTGTCATCGCCCTATCCACTTCATCCATATAATTTTTTAATTGAGTAGAGACCCTGATCGATGTACAGGTTGGTATGAACTCTTCATCCAGTATGATAGTTCCGGTAGGGCGCTTTTCTATTATCTGGCATAGCGGTAGTGCGGAGAAAGCGCTGAGATCTTCTGAGCCCTGTTTCAGAATCGGCGTCAGTTGTGCCAGCATGACTTGGCAGATATCACCGCCATCTGTATGCAGGTCACGGATATCTTCCATGTGTTCACGGTAGCGCATAGCTCCTGCACGATTGGATTCTGAATGAGAGATTTCATTGAGAATATCGTTGGCTATTGGCAGTGCCAGATAGATATTTTTACTGTTGTTTTCGTGAATATTCACAACATCAAGCGGTTGAGGAGTTGCATCCTGATGAGGAATAGAGAACACTGTGCCGTCTGGCATGATACCGCTGGCTTCGATGATACCGATGCGTCCCAGAGCGAGAAGGTCTTCGTCCAGCGTCAAAGAACTGAAGCCATAACTATAACTGGTTAAGGAGGTCTGGCGACTATGAGCCAGATAGTCATTATGTTTTTGTTGTTGCTGAAAGTGTTGTGGCTTGATGAATAATCCTTCACGCCAAATCACCCGATTCTTACCTGACATAGTTATTGTTCCTCTTTTCTAAGTTCAACTTCGTTCGCTCTGATGTGCACCAGAATGTGGTATTGCTGTCCTGTGTCTTTCACACGGATGACCTTTTTCCATTCGGATTGATTAATATCGGCATAGCGAACGATAACGCCGATGTAACGGCTATTTTTTTCCAGCGGGATGACTGGCAGTGGTTTGTACTGCCCCGGCAATAAGGTGTAATCCTGATGGTCGATGTAATTTTTCCCCAGCGCTTTATCCAGTTTGTCACTCGCCAGTTGGTCATAATCAGCGGCAAGTAGACGGGAATCTTCACTGAGATAGAGCAGATGCATTTCAACCGGAGTGGCTTCTCCATTTTTATTGGGGTTAATATCAGGTTCTGCCAGCAAAGTGATCGCGACGGTGGAAGGTAAGTTCGCAGGTTGACCAACAGGAGTTGATGGGTCCCAGACTACCTGTCCGACTTTCTTCGTTGCTTGCCATGCACTGCTACAGCCGCTTAATATTAGCGCTGCCAGCAATACGAACCATACGGTATAACTACCGGACCATGAGGTGTTACAGCCGGAGCGTTTCATTACTGGCTATCCTCTAAACCTTGACGCAGAGCACGGTCATAAGCTTGTTCATAGACTTCACCGAACAGTTTTTCGAATCCCTGTTGGCGGCTGGAAGCCAATTCGCGGTAGTAACTGGTGTACATTTCCCATGCCCAGGTTGCATTTTTTTCCTGTGTCTCATTGCTGCGGCGGTATTGGGCAAAACGACTCAGTAGGTGTTCCGGTGAGAAAGCATCCAGCATGGTGTTCAATGCGGCAGTGATCGCAATCCGGTTAGCCTGATAGTGTAATTGCAGGTTATGTAAGCTTTCAGCGACAGCGGAAGGAGCAGAGAGATGGACTGGGCTTTTTTGATCCGCAAACATCACCTGCATAGTGGTGTTGTAGTCCATGTTCAGCCGTAGCGGATTATCTTCGATAGGACGCAATTGCTTATCACGCAGCCCATGCTGTGTACGTTGCAGTACCAGTAGACCTTCAATTGCCGCTTTCATGGTCTTACCCATTTCTTCCAGAAAGTCGTTGGCCTGTTGGCTGTTATGCAAAGGCAACTGTGTGTTCAATCCTCGCATCAATGGTGTGATAGCAACATGTTGCTGTTCCATGTCCTGATACTGTTCATTAAAAGGCGAAGAGATACCGGGTAAATCAACAAAATCCTGATCCATAGCATTGCCTCTGTTATCTGAGAGGGAAGAAAAAAATAATGGGGTGCGGTAGTGGTCTTGTTGCAGGCTTTGGTCTACCTCGTTACTCACTGACGTCTGGTCCAGAGTGGTCAGATTTTCGCTATCGAGAACCTTGAGTGGATCATGGCTGAAATCGTGTTTGATCGTGGGGGCCAAAGAACCATGATCAGTGAAAGCGGAATCTTGAGCGGGATCTTTTTCCATCATAGCGTCCAGTGGATTGCTATAGCTGGAAACCAGTGATTCCGGTGATACCGTCATGGGATCAATGCGATCTGCATCGGAAAAACTGATATAACTTTTGATCACTAGTTTACCAATGGTAATTTCATCCGCTTGTTGCAGGCGGATGAAACCAGCGTCAGCAGTCAGGGGTGACTGATTCACAAACAGGGGACCCGCAATCATTTGCAGACAGAATGCACCATCACGCCACTGGATAGTAAATTGTGATGGATTGATATTTCCTTGCAGATCCTGAACGGACCAAAGATGGCTTTCACTGCTGCCAACTGTGCCACCTTGAGTCGAGAATAGGCAGCTAGCCGCTTTGCCGCTTTCCAATTGATCGCTGTTGATCACTCGTAATGAGAGAGTTGGCTGTTGTTTTTCCATCGTCTTTATCCATTCACTGAAATCGTGATAAAGGGTTTCTTTTCCGGCTCGCCGAGAAAGCTGGTCCACCCTAGGTTATTGTTTAGTTTCGTGCCAAGTACCATGCCGCCTGCCTGGTTTTCGGCCAGACCAAGACGCAGATCCCAGGCCAATTGATCACGTAGGACAAAACAGAGAAACATCACTAGTGGCAGGAAATTCTTACCGTCCGGGAGAAATGATAGGAAGTGTTCTCGTGATAGATTATTGATACATAAAGTAAATTTACTATCGCAGCTTCTCACCCATGAACCGAGGAAAAAATTCTTTCCCATTACGGATTGTTCAACCTTTTGTTTCCGTCCCTTTATTTTCAGTGTTCCACCTAGGCGATTTTGTTGCGATGGCTCAATAGCGACTTTTCTGATCTGCAAACCGCGTACCGTTACATCGGGTAGATCAAAACAGTGTGAAACCAGGCTGCATATCACTGCTGGTGATCGACCAGGGCTGGCTAACAAACCGGCATAGGCCAGCATTTTGCTGTGATTGATATTCAAGTGAGAACGATTAACATCACTACCAAGTCCCACCAGCGCAAACATGCGCTGAGAAAATCCGTCTTGCCCGTTTTTGTCAAAACAGATGTAATAGCGATATTTTCGCCAAATCTGATGAAGCATGACGACTGAACGGTGATTGAAAATATTCAGAAAATCAGTCAGTCGATTTTCATCCTGAGCGTCTTCCCATGCCAACGAATCAAGGTAATAACCTGGCATAGGTGATTGGCTGCCATGTAGTCCAAGAAAAGAGACTTCCACCTGGAAGCGACCCTCCTTAGAACGTTTCACAGAGGTAATGTCTCTGGTTGGGAAAGCCAAGCTTGCACTGGATTTAAATAGGATTGCTTCACGGTCCGGGCGGTTGGTTTGCCCGGTTTTTTCCCACGCTACCGCCAGTTGGTTGAGTAACTCAACCAACTGATAAAAGTTATACCTTGACACATCCAGTGTCTGATTTTCTGGCGAGTTTTCGCTCGCTACATCAACGCATGTTGACCTGTCTGTTCCGGCCATTGATAACATTCCTGATTATCTAAATTGATCACCTTCAACATGTGGAAGGAGTTAACGCTGGCATATAAGGCAAAAAAGCGTGACAGTATGTTGCAGAACAGATAAAGCTCGCCTTCAGAACAGAAAGCCTGTTGCCGGATATACAATGTTGATTCCGAACCACGTACCGGGAGACCTTTAAATAGTCGGTCTATTTGCCTCGTTTCAATCCGTTCAATTGCATCTAGCCGTTTTTGGGATGAGCGTGAGGATTGTCGGTTATATCGGCTGGGGAGATCGTAAGTTCTTAGTACCGCCTTTAGTGCGTCTTTGTCCAATAATGTCATATAGTTCAGTGACATATTGGAAATAAGCGACCAGTGATACTCACCGCTCATCAATGGATAGAGTGGAACGGATGGGCGGGTTATGTTGCGGAATGTCGCAAATGACGAGCTTCCCGATAAAGGATAATCAATATCACCTACCCGGAGTTGCAGTGGCAGTTCGCGATTGGTGCAAGTCAGTTGAATAGAGACATTTTCTTCACTTAGTAGAAGCTGAGATTCATCACCACGGACAAAAGAGATGTAGTGTTCAAGACCTTTACGAAATGGAGATTCTTTGATTCTGATACGGAAATAGCGAGTATTGAGCTCGCTTTCATGTTCGATCTGATGATGAAAGCTTTCAAATGGTACATAAGTCCGTCTGCCATCGCGGCTTGGTTTGGGTTTACCATCAGGTCCGACTAGCCAGCTTTCTACTTTATCCACAGAGAAAATATCGTAACGATTGGGATGACTATAGCTGGCTCTTAATGGATATTCAGACTGACTGCCATTTAGTTGAATAACTTCGCTATCCATCGGGAAGAGATTGATTGCCGGGACACAATGCAGCCGGAAAGTATCCTGACGGATTTTGATTTCTGGTGGTAGTGCTTCTGAGAAATAGAGATTCAACGTGAAATCTTTGGCTTTAAGATCTGCTGGTAACTTAGGGAAACCAATGACATCGAAAAACAGAAAACCTTCAGAAAAACAGAAGTACTCTTGTAAGACGCGATAACCCATATAGGCATTTTTGGGGTACGGCAATAGGGCGTCTTCCCGATTGAAACCCACTGGAACGAAGTCGAAATCCGGTAATGAAATCGTGGTATCGCCTACGACAAGTTTTGCGTCTTCAAGATGGTAACTGAGCCAGAAATAGAGTTGTGTACTGCTGTAATCATCGCCGCTTAGATAAAAACGCAGTTTATCAAGTTGTAGTTCTTGTAAGTTAAGCTCTGTTTTTGAGGTGAAATTCAGGCCGATGACACCCTGCTCATTACTATTATTGACCGAAATGTCTCGGATAGACATCGGAAACAGCCAGACATCACGGCATAAAGTGAAAGTACAGCGATGATTGTCTTGGTCTGTTTTTTGAGTATTGGCATTGCTTAAGTAATTATCTTCATCCTCATCATTTTCGCTATCATCCGCCAGCGGACGGCTTTTGATTTGAGTTCCACGCGGGATCTGCGTTGCTTTTGTGATGGCATTATCATTAGGTGTATATTGGATAATGGTCATGCTAGGCGTTGGCCGCAGGTAATTTGGCCAGAGCATATGCAATAATCCATGAGTGAGTTCAGGGAACTCATCATCAATTTTTGCCCGCAAATTGCCCGCGAGAAAGGCGAATCCTTCTAGTAAACGCTCAACATCCGGGTCAGAGCCTTGTTCAGACAAAAATGAGGCGAGGTGAGGATGTTCAATTGCGGCTTGCCGCCCCAATTGCCTAATGTAATCCAATTCCTCTCTAAAATATTTTTCAAGTGACATTTTATTGAGTCCTCTCTAGGCAATAACGCCGGTTGTTATCCAGTTGAATGTTAAATTCAACAGCGTCATGAATATCATCCAGGGATACCTGCGCGTTGATGTGAAAACGTAACAACAACGGATCACTATCATCATGAATTGCACTGACAGTGACTGACGATATTCTTGGTTCATAATTTGTGATGCAATGCACTATTGCTTGCTCAATACTCTGTTTAAAGTCCGTTGCCGTGGTTGTGGCGTCATTGAGATCAATGACGCCAAGATCAACCGCACTCTGACAAGCACCCGGATGAGTATTGAGAACATGATTCAGGTGCCGTTTTATGGAATTGAGCAGTTCACGCATTCTTGATTGGCGGGAAGAACCGGAGTTCTTCCCCTGAATACGCTCGAACAAGCTGGCAGAGCCTTCTCTATTCCAACTGTACAGCGTAGCCATGACCCATTACTCCTTATCCAAACGGCCTACTAGTGACAACTCAAAGCTGGCTCCCATATATTTAAAATGAGGGCGAACTTGCATTGCCACTTGATACCAACCTGGATCTCCTTCCACATCCAAAACCTGAATTTGGGCAGAACGCAGAGGGCGACGGCTACGGACATCCGTTGGCGGATTTTCCTGATCGGCAATGTACTGTTTCAGCCAGGTGTTCAGTTCACGCTCCAAATCCTGACGCTCTTTCCAGGAACCAATCTGCTCGCGTTGCAACACTTTGATGTAGTGTGCAAGACGGTTGATGATGAACATATAGGGCAGTTGAGTACCCAGTTTGTAGTTGGTTTCAGCCATTTTCCCTTCGCGAGTATTCGGGAAAACTTTTGGCTTCTGGACTGAGTTGGCAGAGAAGAATGCGGCGTTGTCACTGCCTTTACGCATTGTCAGGGTGATAAAGCCCTCTTCTGCCAATTCGAATTCACGGCGATCGGTAACTAAAACTTCTGTCGGGATCTTGGCTTGGATCTGTCCCATTGCTTCGAATAGGTGAACCGGTAGATCGCTGACAGTCCCCCCGCTTTGTGGACCGATAATGTTCGGACACCAGCGATATTTGGCGAAGCTGTCAGTCAAACACGTCGCTAGCAGATAAGCGGTATTACCCCATAGGAAATGTTCGTGATCTTTGCTGACATCTTCCTGATAGTTAAAGTTTTTAATTGGGTTTTCGACAGTTGAGTAAGGTAGACGCAACAAGAAGCGCGGCGCTGTCAGACCTAGGTAACGCGCATCCTCCGATTCGCGCAGCGAACGCCATTTAGTGTGTGCCGGACCTTCGAAGACAGATTTCAGATCTTTAATCGCTGGCAACTCGGTGAAGCTGCTGATACCAAAGAAATCAGGTGAAACGGAAGAGAGGAATGGCGCGTGAGCCATTGCGCCAACCGCACTGACGTATTGCATTAGTTTGATATCGGGTGAGCTATTGCTGAATGCATAGTTACCGATGACCGCGGCGACCGGTTCGCCGCCAAACTGGCCATAACCTGTCGAGTAGACATGTTTGTATAAGCCTGATTGAATGATTTCTGGTGAAAATTCGAAATCTTCCAGTAACTCTTCTTTGGTCGCGTGGATGATGTTGATTTTGATGTTCTCACGGAAATCGGTACGATCAACCAGCAATTTCAGCGAACGCCAGGATGACTCCAGTTCTTGGAACTCTTTGGCATGCATAATTTCATCAACTTGAGTGCTGAGTGTTTTATCAAGTTCAACAATCATTCTATCAACAACAAGCTTGTTGACAGGTTCTTCGCTAGTACCGGTATCCAAAATGCTGCTGATAAAAGCGGCTACACCCTGTTTCGCGATGTGGTAGCCATCATTTTCCGGCGTCATTCTTGCCTGAGACATAATCTCGTCAAGCAAAGAGGTAGTGGACCCTGGGGTTAATGTTGTACTGCTCTCTTCATGCAAGGACATGTTAAAAACTCCTTTTCAGTCAATTACTTTTGATTGACGATTTCAAGCTCTTTTAGAAGTTGTTCGCGGACTTTCTCATCACCCAATAATTCCTGTAAGCGGGTGCGGAATGCCGGAATATTTCCTAATGGCCCTTTTAGTGCGACAAGCGCTTCACGTAGCTCTAAAAGTTTATTTAATTCAGGCACTTTCTTCGCTACGTTGTCGGGTGAGAAATCATTGAGTGATTTTATTTCCAGGTTAATCGGCAGGTCATCTCCGTTATTATCGTTGAGGCGATTGGGGACACTAAAAGTGAGATTGATATTGGCTTCATTCATCACGGCATTAAAGTTATTTTTGTGCACAGAAACAGCTTGCCGTTCTTCAATTGGCATATCTTCTTTTGTTCCTTTAAGGTCACCGACGATAAGCAGGTTGAGAGGTAATTCAATTTCGGCTACTTGATCACCGGTATTCGGAACGTATTTGATATTAATCCTTTCTTTTGGCGCTACGCTACCTGAACTATCTTTACTCATATTAGAATCCTTTGGGTAATACAATTAGGCAATTAGGAATTATCTGATAACAATATTGGATGAGAGAGTTGCCCTTAGATACCTACCTATATGTGACGGAGACCATAAAATTCTCCCGGATTAAGGAGCGGGAGATTCACTGCATTGAATTGGATAGTAAGCTGACTTTCTATGAGCATATAGATAAATACGAAATTCAGAATATTCTTACTCATCGAACAATAGCATCAATATAGAACACTTTGCAAAGCAAAGTCTCGCATTTTGTTTTTTTATTGTAAAGCTAAAATATATATAGGTATACCCCCTATTCGGCATTTTGATGATTTTATGATATTTGGCAATAAGTTACAATTAGGTGTTTTCTTAAGCTGTTTATTGGTAAAAGAACTCTATATAGTTATTGAGTATCATCTATTTTTTTGTATTTGTGATTTTTTGTTTCATTGTGTAACAAAGTATTTCTAAATGTATTTTTGTTTACATTTTAGAATTAGTTTCATCTTGTAAATATTAGTTTTGCACTTAACTAAGTGGATGGGCTTATTTTTTTTGACCCAGATCTCAATTTTTGATTGATCAAAATATAATTTAGATTGGCATTGTTAAAATTGTTGTATTTCATATGGATATGTCATTTCATCTTTAAATTAAATGAGTGTGAACAGTTAGTTATTCTATCAATATAGCCAATTTTAAATTTATTTTTTAAAATGGCATTAATTATAATATTTTCATTTGTTGATGATAGGTTGATAATTTTGCAATTTAGATTTTATTTTGAAATGAGCTGGTTGGTATTTATTATTCGTTTCAGCGTTCAATACATTGTAAGTGATTTTTTCCAAGATGAAATAATCACTATTGAAAGTAATATGAGCGTTACCTTAATGTTGACACAATCTCTATAAAGGATATTTGCAATGCCAACTCCATGTTATATTTCCATCACTGGAAAAACACAGGGTAATATTACCGCAGGTTCATTCACTGCTGAATCAGTGGGTAATATTTATGTTCAGGGCCATGAAGATGAAATGCTGGTTCAAGCATTTGATCATGTCGTCACCGTACCAACTGATCCTCAATCAGGTCAGCCATCAGGTCAGCGTGCTCATAAACCATTCCGTTTTACTGTGGCATTAAATAAATCTGTTCCATTGCTTTATAACGCATTGGCTTCGGGTGAAATGCTGACAAGTGTAGTATTGAAATGGTATCGCACTTCGGTTGAAGGGAAACAAGAACACTTCTTCACGACGCAGTTGGAAGATGCCACTATTATCGACATCGATTGCAATATGCCTCATTGCCAGGACCCAACAAAAGCTGAATTTACTCAGTTGGTTCGTGTTTCTCTGTCTTATCGTAAGATTAACTGGGAGCATACAACCGCAGGTACTTCCGGCGCAGATGATTGGCGTGCGCCTATTGTTGCCTAATAGGTAATATAATTATTCAGCCAATGAAATATCTCTTCATTGGCTGAAACACTTAATTTTTCTTTATTTTAAGTTGAAGATTTCTAATAACTGTCTTCAACTTTTTTCAGCTTTTTTGATTTTCTTCTTTATTTTCCCTTCAATTTTTTACACGTACTATTTAACGATATTGCTTAATAGTCTCGATAACATTAAGTTATTTTTTCTGGTTTTTCTTTTGATTATTTTTCCATAAGCGAGAGTTAACATTTTCCAATCTCTGTTCCTGATTGGTGATTTCGTGAGCATTAACATAAAATCTCGTATATTTAATTGTTCGTTTGATGTCTTGTTTTTTTAATTGCACAATTCTTATTGTTTGTAATTACGTAAGTATTACTTATGATTATCAGTGAAAATGTAAATAGTATTACTTAATTAAACATCGTGTTGGTCTGGGCAGAGTTTTTCACTTATCCTAAATTTTTATTAATATGATTAAAGGGATCGTCAGGAGAAAGATGAGGAGCCTGACATTTTTGTCGTTAATGGGGCTATAATAGGGCCTTACTATCTGTCCCATCTACTGGGATGGGTTTTTAGTTGTCAGGTACTCTATCTGACAATCAACCTATTCTCTGCTCTGGGGTCTGAAATTAATGCTAAGTTATCGCCACAGTTTTCATGCTGGTAATCATGCCGATGTGCTCAAGCACACTGTACAAAGCTTAATCATTGAATCTCTTAAAGAAAAAGAAAAACCTTTTCTCTATCTGGATACTCATGCTGGTGCGGGGCGCTATCAACTCAGCAGTGAACATGCTGAGCGTACTGGTGAGTACTTGGAAGGGATTGCCCGCGTTTGGCAGCGTGAAGATTTACCGCAGGAATTGAACGCTTATATAAGTACAGTGGCCGCACTGAATCAGAGTGGCAACTTACGTTACTATCCGGGATCGCCTTTTATCGCCCGCCATTTACTACGGCAGGATGATAAGTTCAATCTGACAGAACTGCATCCGAGTGATTTTCCTTTATTACGTAATGAATTCTCCAGCGATAACCGCGCCAGGGTTGTGCGTGAAGATGGTTATCAGCAATTAAAATCACAATTGCCGCCGCCGAGTCGCCGTGGGTTCATTCTTATTGATCCGCCTTATGAACTGAAATCGGATTATCAGGCGGTTGTACAGGCAATTCAGGAAGGTTATAAGCGTTTTGCAACCGGTGTTTATGCGTTGTGGTACCCAGTGGTATTACGCCAGCAGATCAAACGGCTGGTTAAAGAGCTGGAAGCAACGGGCATTCGCCGTATTTTACAAATTGAGTTGGCTGTCCGGCCTGATAGCGATCAACGAGGAATGACCGCCTCTGGCATGATCGTGATTAACCCGCCTTGGAAACTGGAACAGCAGATGAAATCGGTGTTGCCGTGGTTACATCAGGTTCTGGTGCCGGAAGGAATTGGTCACACCTTGGTTAAATGGGTGGCGCCAGAATAGTTTTTAGCAATGGCAGCGAGAGCCAGAACCATCGCGACTGCTTGATATTTTTTGCCATAATTAGGCTTTGGGTATTAACTCCCTTGAATTGATTAGATGGAAACAATCCGGATGAGCAAACATTACGATTATATAGCGATTGGTGGTGGCAGTGGCGGCATAGCATCAATTAACCGTGCGGCTATGTACGGGCAGAAATGTGCCTTAATTGAAGCCAAGGCATTGGGTGGAACGTGTGTCAATGTGGGGTGTGTGCCGAAGAAAGTGATGTGGCATGCGGCGCAAATTGCTGAATCTATCCACCAATATGGGCCAGATTATGGCTTTGATACGACAATCAACCGCTTTAACTGGAAGACGCTCATTGCCAGTCGCACTGCTTATATCGATCGTATCCACCAGTCTTATGAACGTGGCTTGGGTAACAATAAAGTTGATGTGATCCAAGGGTTTGCCCGTTTTGTTGATGCACATACTGTTGAAGTGAATGGTGAAAAAATCACCGCAGATCATATTCTGATTGCGACAGGCGGCCGTCCTGTGCGGCCTGATATACCAGGATCAGAATATGGTATTGATTCTGACGGTTTTTTTGCATTGGAAGAGATGCCAAAGCGGGTTGCAGTTGTTGGCGCAGGCTATATTGCTGTAGAAATTGCCGGTGTATTGCATCCGCTTGGTAGTGAAACCCATCTATTTGTGCGTCAACATGCACCGTTGCGCTCTTTTGATCCGATGATTGTTGAAACACTCTTGGAAGTTATCAATACCGAAGGACCTACTTTGCATACAGAATCGGTGCCAAAATCAGTATGTAAAAATGCGGATGGCAGCTTGACCTTGCAATTGCAGAACGGCAAAGAACAAATCGTTGATACCCTAATCTGGGCTATTGGCCGTGAACCCGCAACGGATAATCTGAACCTGTCTGTAGCCGGTGTTGAGTTGAATGAAAAAGGTTATATCAAAGTTGATAAATACCAGAACACGAATGTGAAAGGTGTTTATGCAGTGGGCGATAACACTGGTGCAGTGGAGTTAACTCCCGTTGCGGTTGCCGCAGGTCGTCGTCTGTCTGAGCGTCTGTTTAACAGTAAACCAGAAGAACATCTGGATTACACCAATATTCCAACCGTCGTATTCAGCCATCCGCCTATTGGTACTGTGGGGTTGACTGAACCTCAGGCGAAAGCGCAATTTGGTGAAGAACAGGTAAAAACTTATCAATCTTCTTTTACTGCAATGTATACCGCTGTTACTCAACATCGCCAGCCGTGCCGGATGAAATTGGTATGTGTCGGGCCGGAAGAGAAAATTGTTGGCATTCATGGTATCGGCTTCGGAATGGATGAAATGTTGCAAGGTTTCGCTGTTGCATTGAAGATGGGGGCAACGAAGAAAGACTTTGATAACACGGTTGCGATTCATCCCACTGCGGCGGAAGAGTTTGTAACGATGCGGTGATATTGTTGAACCCTATCTATAATATTTTTCTAAAGGCCGATTCCATTCGGCCTTTCTCTTACCAATCTCTCTTATCAGAGTTAGGTGTAAGGATTTGCGCACAAACGAATGAAACACACGGAAGCGCATATTATTTGTGTAGATTTAACATTATACCTGTTCATTACAGGCTGATTGACGTGGTTGGCTAAATACTGCAATCATCTTGTTATTCAATGTCTAATTCTTTAGTAAAAACTGCCGTAAACCCTCGATAGGGTAGGAAGCAGTCACATTCAGTGAGCTTTTTTGAGGATTCAAATAAGGACTTAAATGTGGAAAAAACTCAACAGCAAAGCCGAAGAGCTTTTCTTAGCCAAACGGGTAAATTCACTACCGCTTGTGCAGCGGTTTCCTTGACCGGGGGGATCGTACAGGCTATACCATCAACCACTGCCGCTAATACATCATTGATGCAGACTACCCTTACTGATAGCCATTACTATCTGAGAGATGTGCTATTGGAGGATGGGTTTGAATATAATGGCGATACTGTGATTGGCACGCATACCGCATTATATACATTGGAAATTAAAGATGGTCGGCTCGCTGCAATCCATGCTGCGAGTGTGCTACTAAATACGCATTTGCCGTGCTATCAAGCGCAGGGACAACTGTTGTTGCCTACTTTTCGTGATATGCACATCCATCTAGATAAGACTTTCTACGGTGGTCCGTGGCAGGCACCGTTACCTCGCCAGGGTAAAACCATTATGGATATGATCGCTCAAGAACAAACTCTGATCCCCAAGCTGTTGCCTACCTCTCAGCAGCGAGCAGAGGGTTTGATCGCTCTGTTGCAATCGAAGGGCAGTACGGTAGCCCGTAGCCATTGTAATATTGATCCGGTTAGTGGTTTGAAGAGTTTGGAGCATTTGCAGTATGCATTAGATAATCACCGTGATGATTTCAGTTGTGAAATCGTTGCTTTTCCTCAACACGGTTTGCTGCACTCTAAAGTGGAGGGGCTGATGCGTGAGGCGATGCAAATGGGGGTACAGTATGTTGGTGGGCTAGATCCTACTAATGTAGATGCTGCGATGGAGAAATCACTGGATACCATGTTCCAGATTGCTCTCGATAATAACGCAGGTGTGGATATTCATCTGCATGAGACAAGTCCAGCAGGTGTTGCGGCTATCAACTACATGATTGATATAGTGGAAAAAACATCCGCTTTGCGGGGCAAAGTCACTATCAGTCACGCTTTTGCCCTGACCACATTGGATGAGGGGAAACTAACAGAGACTGCTTCCCGCTTGGCGGAACAGCAAATCACGATTGCTTCTACAGTGCCGATCGGTAGCTTAATGATGCCGTTGCCGCAACTCAGAGATAAAGGGGTATTTATTATGACCGGTACTGATAGTGTGATTGATCACTGGTCGCCGTTTGGCACCGGCGATATGTTGGAAAAAGCGAATTTGTACGCACAATTGTACCGCGGCTCAGATGAATTTCACCTTTCCCGCTCTATGGCTATTGCTACTGGCGGTGTGTTGCCCCTTAATGACCAAGGGCAGCGTATTTGGCCGCGAGTAGGTGATAAGGCTGAATTTGTCTTGGTGACAGCTAGTTGTTCTGCCGAGGCCGTGGCACGCTTACCTGCCCGTCAGGCAACGTTCCATAAAGGGTGTTTGGTGTCTGGAGCGATAGTTAAGGCGTGATCAAATAAAAGTACAACTATTTAGCGCTCCAGTTTCAGCCATTCGACAATAAAATCAGCCACCTGTTCAGGCTGATTGATATTCAATTGTGGCAAAATAGTCTCCAATTTTTCATCACTGGCAACAGCAATCACATGTTGATCAAGCAGATCGTTTAATCGGTGGTTAAGAATTTTGCGGTATAGAACGATCTTATTGATTGGTTCATCTTTAAAACCTTCCACTAGAATCAGATCCAGTGAATTTGGATCAAAACGGCTGGCAAGATAGTTCAAATCTAATTCCTGCAAATCTGGCGTTTCCGTCATTAATGCCCAGCGTTGCTGGTTGGCAACCAGAGTTTGCTCTGCGCCAGCTTTGCGCAGCTCATAACTGTCTTTGCCCGGTTTATCCACATCCATATCGTGATGGGTGTGTTTTATCAGACCGACCCGGATTTGCCTCTGACGTAATAGTGGGATCACGTGTTTGAGAAGTGTTGTTTTTCCTGTTCCGCTATAGGCTGTTATACCCAGTAGCGGAAGCGGTTTTGTACTCATTTTCTGATCTCCTGTATATGCTCCCAATGTTGGCAATCTTCCGGTGTGTTCAGATTAGTAAAGGCAGTAGGATTGTCATCAAACTGAACGGCTATCGCTTTGATCTTATGCATAAACAGTATCAATTTGCGCTCACCATCAGCCAGATAATTTTCTAATTGAGGAAAAAGACTGCGGTGTAGTAAAGCGATGGTAGGGTGAGCCCGGTTGCCATCATTTACATAGGTTGCTAATGCTTGCTGTTTTCCTTGCCATAAGCGAGTGACCAAATCAGTAGGGAGATTTGGTACATCACAAGGAGCAAACATAACCCAGTCGTGACTAGCTGATTTTAGGGCTGTCAGCATTCCTGAAAGGGGGCCAAAGAAGTCTGGCGTTAAATCTGGAATAATTTGATAACCACTTTGTCGGTAAATATCCAGATTGCGGTTGGCGTTGATAATTAATTCATCTACTTGTGGAAGTAGCCTATCCGCAATATGTTGGTACAGTGGTTTTTTATTTAAAAAAATTAACCCTTTATCATTGCCGCCCATACGGGTGGCGCGACCTCCTGCAAGGATCACTCCGCTTATTTTTGGTTGCATAATGTTCAAGTTATCAACTGAGGTAGTTATCAACGCTAATATAACCTCTTTTAGCTTGATTATTTGGGCTCAGCCACGTGTTTTTAAAATAGGAGCACGGGATAACTTGCTGATAAAAGAGTCATCTTTACGCTTATTGACAGAGCAATCCTTTCTCTAGGCGGTCATCCCTGTTAATTTGTATAGGCTTTATTTGTGAGGGATTCGGTATGAAATGTCGTTTATCTGTGTTGGATAATGGCTGAAATAAGGATTACCAAGTGGATTTTCAAACTGCGCTATTGCGTGCCGTGGCGTTATTACAGATTAATCAAGAGAATAGAATGTGCTAACAAACCAGTCTGCTTTTAATTTCCGGGAGTTAACGCCGGATTTGATTATGGATGCATTGGTGCAGACCGGGCTGTATGTCGATTCCGGGCTGACAGAATTAAACAGTTATGAAAACCGTGTTTATCAGTTTACGGATGAAGATCGTAAACGTTATGTTGTGAAATTTTACCGGCCACTACGTTGGGACCAGCAGCAGATTCAGGAAGAGCACGATTTTGCTTTGGCGTTACAACAGGCTGATTTACCTGTTGCGGCACCTTTGGTATTTAATAAGCAAACTTTACTGACGTTTAAGGATTTCTTTTTTGCCGTTTTTCCAAGCATTGGGGGGCGTCAGTATGAATCCGATAATCTCTTTCAGTTAGAAGATGTAGGGCGTTTGCTAGGGAGAATTCATCAGATTGGCCGTCGGCAAAAATTCACTTATCGTCCAACTATCGGGTTAAATGAGTATCTGCATCAACCACGACAGGATTTGGCTGCATGTGAGTTGATTCCTGAGGGACAGAAAAGGCAATTTTTGGCAGTATTGGATGATTTGATAGATGTCGTAGCATCATATTGGCGCGATGATTGGCAAATATTGAGGCTTCATGGTGACTGTCATCCGGGTAATATCTTGTGGCGTGACGAAGCTTGGTTTGTTGATCTTGATGATGCGCGTAACGGTCCGGCAATTCAGGATTTATGGATGCTGCTTCATGGCTCCCGTCAGGAACAACTATTGCAGTTAGATACACTGTTGGAAGCCTATAGTGAATTTGCAGATTTTGATCCAAAGGCGTTGTCATTGATAGAGCCATTACGTGCCATGCGGATGGTCTATTATTTAGCATGGGTTACCCGACGTTGGCAGGATCCTGCTTTCCCTAAAGCATTTCCTTGGATGACAGATACCGATTTTTGGTTAAAACAGACGTCACTTTTTTCTGAACAGATTAAGCTGTTGCAGGAACCACCTTTGCAGCTTAACCCGATGTATTAATGTTTATCATGGAGATAGTTATGAAGAAGTTTTGGTTAGCTTTAGTCGGAATGGTGATGGCATTTAGCGCATCTGCCGCCAATTTTACCGAAGGAAAACAGTATACTGAATTGAAGTCGCCGGTGGCGGATCAACCACCGGTGTTAGAGTTCTTCTCTTTCTATTGCCCCCACTGTTATCAGTTTGAAGAGATTTTTAAAGTTCCTCAGACGGTGAAACAGCATTTACCGGAAGGGACAAAACTTGTCCGTTATCATGTGGATTTTTTAGGGCCACTGGGTAAAGAATTGACTACTGCCTGGGCTGCGGCAATGGCAATGGGGGTTGAAGACAAAGTGACTCCAGTGCTGTTTGAGGGTATTCAGAAAACACTGGCTATTAAGACTACGAATGATATTCGCAATGCCTTTATCAAAGCTGGGGTGACGGCTGAGGATTATGATGCTGCCATGAGTAGTTTTGTGGTGAAATCCTTAGTTGTTAAGCAGCAAAAAGCCGCTCAGGATTTGCAACTGCGAGGTGTACCGGCAATGTTTGTTAACGGCAAGTATATGGTGAAAAATGACGGCATTGATGCCTCTTCTGCTGATAACTATGCAAAATCCTATTCAGACGTGGTTAACTTCCTGTTAAATCAGAAGTAATGTTGATGGTGCTGAAATAGAATGACGTAAGCATGTGCCGGAGTGAGAACCTTTGGCACAATGTGTGTCAGAAAGACTTGCATGTCAGAAAGACTTTTTTGTAAGACAAACTCTGGTTATATCCACAACTCTGTGATCTATAAGGCAATATGACAGTTTGATGACTAAGATTATAAGTCATTGATTTTTTACCAGAGGTTGATAAGTTTTTTTTATCAACGATCACTACCTAAATAAAACTTGTAATATCTATACACAAAGTTATCCACAGAATTTATAGTAGAGTGTGAATATCTGAATCGGGTTTCAGCAAAGAAAATTCACATAAAATTCGTTTCCTACTTCTTGCTGTGGCATCCTAGTTCCTTATCACACCCGTAATAAATACAGATAATGAAGAAGATTTATGGCTCAGATAGCAGACAATCCCCTGATTTTGGTTGATGGCTCCTCATACCTTTATCGTGCTTATCATGCTTTCCCTCCGCTGACGAATAGCGCAGGAGAGCCGACCGGAGCCATGTATGGTGTATTGAATATGCTACGCAGCTTGATAATGCAGTATAAACCAAGCCATGTAGCGGTGGTATTTGATGCTAAAGGCAAAACTTTTCGTGATGAATTGTTCGCTGAGTATAAGTCTCATCGTCCTCCTATGCCGGATGATCTGCGTACTCAGATAGAACCGCTACATCAGATGGTCGAAGCTATGGGATTACCATTGCTGGTGGTGCCAGGAGTAGAAGCTGATGATGTTATCGGGACTTTGGCGTTACAGGCAGAAAAAGAGGGGCGTGCGGTACTTATCAGTACTGGCGATAAAGATATGGCGCAACTGGTAACGCCGAATATCACGCTTATCAATACCATGAATAACACCATCTTGGGACCGGAAGAAGTCGTTGAAAAGTATGGTGTTCCGCCAGATTTGATTATCGATTTTCTAGCATTGATGGGAGACTCTTCTGACAATATTCCTGGCGTACCTGGGGTGGGAGAAAAAACCGCACTGGGGTTACTGCAAGGGATTGGTGGCATGGATGATATCTTTGCCAATCTGGATAAAATTGCCGGGCTCAGTTTCCGTGGGGCGAAAACGCTGGCGGATAAGATGGAGCAGCATAAAGATGTCGCTTATCTCTCCTATCAACTGGCAACTATCAAAACCGATGTTGAGTTGGATAAAACCTGCGTTGCTTTGTCAGTTAAAGAGCCTGATACGGAGAAACTGCATCAGTTGTTTTCCCGTTATGAGTTCAAACGTTGGTTAAGTGATGTGGCAAACGGCGATTGGCTGGCAGAGAAAGGTAAAAAACCGGTATCCACTGGCAATGGTGAATCATCTCCGACGGAAGATAAATCTGCTGCGGCTACACTCTCTTCTGATAATTATCAGACTATTCTTAATCAGCAAAGCTTTGATGAGTGGATTGAGAAACTGAAAAAATCGCCGGTTTTTGCTTTTGATACTGAAACTGACAGCCTTGACACTTTGACTGCTAATTTGGTGGGAATGTCATTTGCGATTTCTGCTGGCGATGCGGCTTATCTACCTCTAGGCCATGACTATCTGGGCGCGCCTGAACAACTTGACAGAGAAGTTGTGTTGGCTGCATTAAAACCGCTGCTTGAAGATAGTAACCTGCTGAAAATTGGTCAGAATATTAAGTTTGATCGTGGCGTGTTGGCGCGTTACGGCATTGAACTGCAAGGCATTGCTTACGATACCATGCTGGAATCTTACGTACTTAATAGCGTTGCAGGCATGGGTCGGCATGATATGGATAGCCTGGCTGAACGCCATTTGAATCATAAGACCACGACTTTTGAAGAGATTGCCGGTAAAGGTAAAAATCAGCTCACTTTTAATCAAGTCCCGGTGGAACAGGCCGCAATGTACGCCGCAGAAGATGCAGATGTTACTTTATTGTTGCATCAGGCCATGTGGCCGCAATTGGAGAAAGCGCCAACGCTAGAAAAAGTATTCCTGAATACAGAAATGCCACTGGTCATGGTGCTTTCCCGTATGGAACGTACAGGTGTGCTAATTGATGCGAATATTTTGGCTGAACATTCAAAAGAGATCACAGCCCGTTTGGATGAGTTGGAAAAAGAAGCACATGAATTGGCAGGTGAGGTTTTCAATCTGGCTTCGCCAAAACAGTTACAGGCGATATTGTTTGAAAAACTGCAATTGCCAGTGGTAAAGAAAACGCCGGGCGGCGCTCCATCTACGAATGAAGAAGTGCTGGAAGAGTTAGCGGATAATCATGTGTTGCCGAAAGTGATTTTGGAGCATCGTGGGTTGGCAAAATTGAAATCCACTTACACCGATAAATTACCACAGATGGTCCATCCGCTGACCAAACGGGTGCATACTTCCTATCACCAAGCGGTAACGGCAACCGGGCGTCTTTCTTCACGTGATCCTAATTTGCAAAATATTCCTGTCCGTAATGAAGAGGGCCGCCGCATTCGTCAGGCATTTGTGGCACCTGAAAGTTACCGGATTATGGCCGCTGACTATTCTCAGATTGAGTTGCGGATAATGGCCCATTTATCTCAAGATCAAGGGTTGTTGAAGGCTTTTGCTGAGGGGCAAGACATTCACCGGGCAACGGCGGCGGAAGTCTTTGGTTTGCCACTGGAACAGGTAACCAGTGAGCAGCGCCGTAGTGCCAAAGCGATTAACTTTGGTTTGATCTATGGAATGAGTGCATTTGGCCTTTCCCGTCAGTTGGGTATTCCTCGCGGTGAAGCTCAACGCTATATGGATCTCTATTTTGAACGCTATCCGGGGGTATTGGCATATATGGAGCGTACTCGTAAGCAAGCGGAAGGGCAGGGTTACGTTGAAACGCTGGATGGCCGTCGTCTTTATCTGTCAGATATCAAATCTCGCAATGCCATGCGCCGTAAGGCAGCAGAACGTGAAGCTATTAACGCGCCAATGCAGGGAACTGCGGCGGATATCATCAAAAAAGCCATGATTGCGGTGGATGATTGGATTGTCAGTGAAGAACCGAAAGTTCGTATGATTATGCAGGTTCACGATGAGCTGGTATTTGAGGTCCATGAATCAGAACTTGAAAATGCAGAACAGAAAATCCGTGAATTGATGGAGAAGAGTATGGTGCTTGATGTTCCATTGAAAGTAGATGTAGGTATCGGTGACAATTGGGATCAGGCGCATTGATATTTTGAATTAACAGTGATGGCTGAGCTGTGTATTTGGCTCAGCCTTTTTTGAACTGTTCACAATAAATGGTAATGTTTAATGGTTCTGCTAATCATAGTCACCATGTGCTCTGGTGTCACCGCCTCCCCAAGCCACTCTCTTGCCATTTTCCCGTATGGCTATAAATGTCAGTTGTGTTGCACCTAGGCTGATAATATCTTTCAATTTGGCAATATCGGACGGCATGCGTCCGCCTGAATAAAGATCTCCCCAGGAAACCACACTGTGGTCTTCCCGCAGAGCTGCGAATGCTCCGCGTGTTGAACTCAGGTTGACGATATCTTGTAGTTGGGCAATTTCTGGTGGGATCTGACCACCATAATTTTCATCTCCCCAAGCAACCACGCTATGGTTTGCCCGTAGCGCGGCGAATGCAGTGCTAGTTGCACTCAAGCTGATGATATCTCGCAATACAATAATCTCAGGGGGGATTTGACTGCCAAGGTTGTTCACGTCCCACGAGGAAAAAGGGTTTTCCCAAGCGGTTACACTGCCATTTTGTAATAACATGGCGGTTACTCTATCATTGGTGACAATATAGTTATAATGATCATTATTACTGTAATTACTATATCTTGCAGATTTACAGTGTTGTTTAATAAAACTATTGTCAGTATTTATATCTGGCGAGAAATTATTGGGTTGGTTCATATTACTCTCCTGATAAGGTCGTATCGGATTTACCTTTGCCCATAGGGAGTTTGTTGTCGTGAAACCTATTACCTTTACGGGCTAAGCTAGGGAGCGATTTTGTTTAGGAATATTAATGATTTTCTTATTTGCGATGAAAAAATAATGTCTAATAGCCAGCTAGTTATATTCTCCATGTTCTAAAAGATCTCCACCGCCCCAGCCGACTCTCCGACCGTCCGCCCGCAAAGCTGAAAAAGCAGTGGCTGTTGAATCCAGACTAACAATATCTTTTAACTTTTCGATCTCGGGGGGAACATAACCACCATATTGTCCGGGTCCCCAGGCGACTACACTACCGTTTGCTCGCAGCGCTGCGAAAGCATAAAGGGTTGAACTCAGGCTGACGATATCTTGTAATTGGGAAATCTCGTATGGAATTCGTAATTGCTTATCTTTATTCGAATCTTCCCAGAAAACTATGCTACGATTCGCCCGCAAAGCTGCGAAAGCATAGACGGTTGAACTCAAGCTGACAATATCCTGTAGTTGGGCAATATCGGGTGGGATACGGACATTATGATCCGGAATTCCCCAAGTAACCACGCTACGATCTGCTCGTAGCGCCGCGAATGCTTGATTTGTTGAACTTAGACTGACAATATCGTTCAGCTTAGCAATTTCTGGTGGAATTATATTTCCCCAAACAGCCACGCTACGGTCCGCCCGTAGCGCTGCAAATGTCTGCCCTGTTGAACTCAGGCTGGTGATATCTTTTAGTTGGGTAACTTCGGGAATTGGTCTGTAACCTGCTCCTCCCCAAATAACCACGCTACGGTCTGCCCGTAGCGCTGCAAAATACTCAAGAATTGAACTTAGGCTGACGATATCTTTTAGTTGGGCAATTTCGGGTGGTATCTGACCGCCGTACCTATCATTTCCCCAAGCAACCATACTACGGTCAGCCCGCAGCGCTGCAAATGCCTCCCCTGTTGAACTCAGGCTGACGATATCTTTTAGTTGGGCAATTTCGGGTGGTATCTGACCGCCGTACTCATCACGTCCCCAAGCAACTACGCTACGGTCTGCCCGTAGCGCGGCGAAAGCAAAAGTTGTTGAACTCAGGCTGACAATATCTTTTAGTTGGGCAATTTCGGGTGGGATCAGGCCACCGAAACCCTTATTTCCCCAGACAACTACGCTACGGTCCGTCCGTAGCGCTGCGAAAGCATAAAGGGTTGAACTCAGGCTGACGATATCCCGTAGTTGAGCAATTTCAGGCGGAACATAGCCGCCAGACATTATATCCCCCCAGGCGATGACATTGCCATTTTTCAATAGCATGGCAGTTGCTAGGATGCTAGTAGATACAATAGAGCTGTTATTGTTTTTCGATGAATATTTTTTCCAATTATCTTCAAATGCATATCTTCCTAAAGAAGAGTTATTATCATTACTTGTGTTCGGTGATGAGTTATCATGTTGGTTCATATTACTCTCCTGATAAGGTCGTATCGGATTTACCTTTGCCCATAGGGAGTTTGTGCAGTGAAACCTATCCCTTGTGGGTAAGTTAGATGACTACTTTAATTAAAAAATATTAATGTATTAATGCAAAAAAGTGTAATAGGAAAAAGCTATCAGATGATTATATGGCTTATATATTTTTGCAAAATAAAGCTCTCATGAGCTGTGATATTATGTTTGGTATTTATTTAAGTTTTTGAAAAAAATCAAGTTATATTCTGATTCTTCGTGTTTCCCTAGTCTTCCGGCTTGGAAGATATAACGGTTGTTTCTAAATTAGACTTTTTTGTTTTAACGTTATGTTAGTTTCTTCATTTAAATAATATTTATGTAAATCATCATTCCTACTCCCGCATAAATTTAGAATTCATCGTTAAGAATAACTTTTTTGCATATCAGCTAAGAAGCAGATAAATCATATAAATTTCTTCTTTTTGAATCATCCTTACATGTTTTTACACTGATATTATCTCGGAATGTCTGTGGTTCTATGTGATCCAATTTCAATTTTGGTCTTTATGCTTATGGCTTCTCCTTCTTCAACCTATATCTTGTAGCTGAACAATTGCAGAATGAAAGGGGTAGTTATTCATATAGTTGTTTGGATATGTATTCTTGTAATAAGAATTTTACATTTTTTTGTTTACTATCTCAGTGATGACATTAAAAAATGGTTTCAGTTGTGGATGAAACAGAGCAATTTTTGTTTTTCCATTTAGCAATATTACTGGCCTAGAGGTAGAGAGGTAGAGAGGTAGAGAGGTAGATAAGTGTAATGTGAAAAGGTTACTGGACGGTTTTAAGTTTATGTATTGCTGTAAAGTCAACATAACTAATGTAATATTTTTTGTACTCATTAGTACTGATTTGTTGTCCATGTAATGCATATTAGATCCAGATCGCATAAATATGTAATTAAACTACATTTAATGGCGTCAAAATGAACAAAATTACCGGCTGAATCGAGGTAATTTCTGAAAATAAATTACAAAAAGGCTTTTTCTAAGAAATAAAATAGGGTAGAGTTATTGGCGTAGGGTACAGAGGTAAGATGTTCTATCTTTCAGACCTTTTACTTCACGTAATCGGATTTAGCTGAATATTAGCTGCCCCAGTCAATTTTGACTGGGGCATTTTTTTCAACTGAATTTAACACGTAAGTGTATAAAGAAAGGATGGATTAACTGTGGTTTTCAACTTGAACGGCTTTCTGGCTGAACCATATATCCAGTTTTTGTTGTAGTTTATCGATACCGATTTTTTTCGGGGTCGAGAAATATTCCACTTGAATATCCCCATTAAGCGCCAGTAGGACGTCACGAACTTTATTCAGTTGACTTTTACGGGCGCCAGACGCCAATTTGTCGGCTTTAGTCAACAACACCATAACCGGTACCTGCATTGCAACTGCCCATTGGATCATCTGCTGATCAAGATCTTTCAATGGGTGACGGATATCCATTAGTACGACCAGTCCGATCAGGCATTCACGTTTTTGCAGATATTCACCCAATGCTTTTTGCCATTTGCGTTTCATCTCTTCCGGCACTTCGGCATAGCCATAACCCGGTAAGTCAACTAGGCGAATACCTTCTTTTACTTCGAATAGATTGATGAGTTGAGTTCGGCCAGGGGTTTTGCTGGTACGGGCGAGGCTTTTCTGTTTTGTCAGAGCATTCAGAGCGCTAGATTTACCTGCATTTGAGCGACCGGCAAACGCGACTTCAATGCCCATATCTTGAGGCAGATGGCGAATATCAGGTGCACTCGTGATAAAACGGGTCATATGATAGTTGTGGTTTTTGATGGTCAAAATGATTATCTCCCTGAGAAATGCACTGAATATATGGCAAAGGAGATTATACCGATAGCCACTGTTGGTTGACAGGATTAAAAATAATGACATATTTCTGATGGGTTGAACCGAGCTTGCTATTTTGTTACCGATGATGACCCGGTTTGTGAAATAAAATCTAACCTATTATTGAAAGGATAAATTTTTCTTTAAAGCCCCCGTCGATTGATAGCGTAAATGTAGGTAAATATTGAGCACGATGTTGAAGAGATTATTAGAATTGATTTAATTTGTGTTGTTGACCTTAATAATATAGGAACCCAGAATGTTTAAACGTATTTTAGTAGCACTTGTAACTGCATGTTCTCTGAGCGCAATGGCGCCTCTGGCTTTGGCTGTGGGAGAAACCCATGTGAAGCTGACCACAACGGAGGGTAATATTGAACTGGAATTAAATGACCAGAAAGCACCAATTACAACGAAAAACTTTATTGAATACGTCAATGAGGGTTATTACAACAATACAATCTTCCATCGGGTAATCCCTGGATTTATGGTGCAGGGTGGCGGTTTTACCAAAGATTTGCAGCAGAAAGCGACTAAAGCCGCTATTAAAAATGAGGCAGATAATGGGCTGCGTAATTTACGCGGAACTATCTCTATGGCACGTACCGCCGATAAAGACAGTGCTACCAGCCAATTCTTTATTAATGTAGCGGATAATGCTTTCCTTGATCACGGTCAGCGTGACTTTGGTTATGCAGTATTTGGTAAGGTCGTAAAAGGCATGGATGTTGTGGATAAAATCTCTCAAGTCAAAACGGGAAACGTTGGTCCATATCAGAATGTACCGGTTAAGCCTGTCGTTATTCTGTCTGCGGAGATTATTCCTTAATTTTATTATCTTGATTGTGGTAGTTTCTAGTTAACTCTCATCAGATTGTAAAACTGGCCTGCATTAAATGAAGGCCAGTTTCGCCGTTATTCATACATCTTTTGGGTAAATTCTTTATTTACTTCGGTTTGTGGATAATATCTGTCTTTGTAACATTTTTTCTCTTTACTCTCACAATGTACCCCATTACTTAAAGTGTAAGATGAAAAGTCAATATATTGCCCATCACCAAACTCTTTTTTCAGGCGTCCTGCGGCTTTTTTCCCTAAATACCTTTCGGTTAATTTTATCGATACCCCTTGTTGATCAGCGCAATATTTTCCTTTTTTATCACAAACCACCCCTTTTTCCGGGAAGAAAATGTTGGCAGTTTTAGTCACAGCCAGCGTGGAGAAGGACAGTAAAAAAAGAGATGCTATAATCAGTTTTGTCTTCATAACAATTACCTTTACTTATTGAATATCAAAATAGAGCCTATGTTTTGTAGGGTATGAAGTAAGTTGATTGAGGAAAAAATAGCCATCTATTTTGTTATACTATGCTACAAATATTGATGTGCTATGATAGCCGCCCCGTTGTCGCGAGGCCGTTTTACCTGGAGCCATGTTGTGCAGGATAAACAAATTGCAGGAGTGGCAGGGCAACAAATACAGCGATGAAAATGAGTAGGATAGACTCCTATGTTACTAATAATAGATAACTATGATTCTTTTACATATAACTTATATCAATATTTTTGTGAATTGGGTACAAATGTTTTAGTTAAGCGCAACGATGAATTGCAACTTGAAGATATTGAGAGATTGATGCCTACTCATTTGGTGATTTCCCCAGGTCCTTGTACCCCAAATGAAGCAGGAATTTCTCTGGCGGCGATTTCTCATTTTTCGGATAAATTGCCGATTCTTGGTGTTTGCCTTGGGCATCAGGCAATTGGGCAGGCGTTTGGCGCCAGCGTGGTAAAAGCCAGGGAAGTGATGCATGGAAAAACTTCTGCTATTCACCATAATCAGCAAGGTGTGTTCAAAGGTCTTAACCGACCATTAACCGCGACGCGTTACCATTCATTGGTGATTGCCGCAGAGACATTACCTGCCTCATTTGAAGTCACCGCATGGAGCCAGCATAACGGTGACGTCGATGAGATTATGGGCATTCGTCATCGCACGCTACCATTGGAAGGTGTGCAGTTTCATCCTGAAAGTATTCTCAGTGAGCAAGGTCACCAATTACTGAGCAACTTTCTGAGATATTAACCAGATACCGATAATTTCTTCATTTATCCACCTTTTTCATTTGCCCATCTTTGATTTTTTATGCATATTTAGTGATTATAATTTCACTTTTGAATGGTGTATATATAAAAACGGGTGGGAAAATGAAGGGGCATGCCGCAGTAGATAGAAACACATACGATCAAGTTATGTTGCCAATTTATTCACCGGCGCAGTTTATTCCGGTGAGAGGGCAAGGTAGCCGTGTATGGGATCAGCAAGGGAAAGAATATATTGATTTTGCGGGTGGGATTGCTGTTGTGGCTTTGGGCCATTGTCATCCTGCGTTAGTGGATGTCTTGAAGCAGCAAGGGGAGAAACTTTGGCATATCAGTAATATTTTCACCAATGAACCGGCTTTGATTCTGGCGCGGAAACTGATTGATGCTACTTTTGCTGAACGGGTATTTTTTGCCAATTCAGGCGCGGAAGCGAATGAAGCGGCATTTAAACTGGCTCGCCACTATGCAATTACTCGTCACAGCCCCTATAAAACCAAAATTATCGCATTTCATCAGGGTTTTCATGGTCGTACCTTATTTACCGTCTCTGTGGGTGGTCAGCCGAAATATGCTGATGGTTTTGGGCCAAAACCCGCGGATATTATTCATGTGCCTTTTAATGATTTAAACGCAGTGAAAGCCGTCATAGATGACCATACTTGTGCTGTTGTATTGGAGCCTGTTCAGGGAGAAGGGGGAGTTACGCCGGCAGCACCGGCATTTATTCGTGGGTTGCGTGAGCTTTGTGATAAGCATCAGGTATTGTTGGTGTTTGATGAAGTGCAAAGTGGGATGGGACGTACCGGTAAGCTATTTTCTTATATGCATTATGATGTTACGCCGGACATCATTACCACGGCAAAAGCATTGGGAAATGGCTTTCCTATCAGCGCTATGCTGACGACAGAGAATATTGCTTCAGCGATGACGCCGGGAACTCACGGTACAACTTATGGCGGTAATCCGTTGGCTTGTGCAGTTGCAAATGTGGCTTTTGATATTATTAATACACCAACAGTTCTGGAGGGAGTTGAAAAACGCCATAATTTGATGGTGAATTTTCTGAATGAGATCAATCAAAAATATTCGATATTTGGTGAAATCCGAGGAAAGGGCCTGCTGATTGGGACGGAACTCAAAGCGCCGTATCAGGGGAAAGCTAAAGATATTCTGCAACTAGCGGCTGACAATGGTTTGATGTTGTTGAGTGCGGGTGGTGATGTATTGCGTTTCACGCCTTCGTTGATTATCAGTGAAGAAGAGATTGCTCAGGGCATGGAACGGCTGGAACAGGCAATTAATCAGATGGTGTAATTAAGTACAAGAAAAATCAGCGCAGGATTATGCGCTGATTAATCAAGCGTTAACGTGTACCGTAAACAACAATAGTTTTACCGTGTGCGGAGATCAAGTTTTGATCTTCTAGCATTTTCAGAATACGGCCAACCGTTTCGCGGGAACAGCCGACAATCTGACCAATTTCCTGACGCGTGATTTTGATTTGCATTCCGTCCGGGTGGGTCATTGCATCTGGTTGTTTCGCCAGATTCAATAAAGTTTGGGCAATCCGGCCGGTAACATCCAGGAAAGCCAAATTACCGACTTTCTCAGAAGTTGTTTGTAAACGGTTTGCCATTTGGGCAGATAAACGCATCAAAATATCCGGGTTTACCTGAATCAGTTGACGGAATTTTTTATAGGAGATTTCAGCCACTTCACAGGCGCTTTTGGCCCGTACCCAGGCTGTACGCTCTTGCCCCTCTTCAAATAATCCAAGTTCACCAATGAAATCTCCCTGATTTAAATAGGAGAGGATCATCTCTTTGCCTTCTTCATCTTTAATCAAAACCGCAACAGAGCCTTTTACGATGTAGTAAAGCGTCTCTGCTTTTTCGCCTTGATGAATAAGCGTACTTTTAGATGGATATTTATGAATATGGCAGTGTGACAAAAACCATTCAAGAGTCGGGTCTGTTTGTGGCTTGCCGAGAACCATTCGTTTCATCCTCTGTTGTTATCGCTGCCTAAATAACACGAGAATCTAAAAGTTTCTCGTCAGGCTGGCTTATAAAGACACTAGCTTAACATATTAGTTTGTTGAAAAACCGACAGATAAGGGTTTTATATAGGTTATCTGAAATTTGAACCTTACGTATTGAGCTTAACCTATATACCTGGACCGTTTCTGTTTTTAACACAGGAAAAGGATTCTGTCTTGTCTTGTATTGTTTCAGCATAATAAACCGCTCATTAGATTGCCAGTTTAATACTGAAAGAGTAGGCTTGGATGCAAAGAACGACTTAAGAGGTATTTATGCAAGCGCGGGTAAAATGGGTTGAAGGATTGTCTCTTTTGGGGGAGTCATCTTCCGGTCATCAGGTCATGATGGATGGTAATGCCGGAGATAAGGCGCCAAGTCCAATGGAAATGGTATTAATGGCAGCCGGTGGTTGTAGTACGATTGATGTAGTTTCTATTTTGCAGAAAGGCAGGTATGACATAAGAGATTGTGAAGTAAAATTAACTTCCCGCCGTCGTGAAGAGGTGCCACGCTTGTTTACTCATATTAATCTGCATTTTATTGTTACGGGTAAGGATTTGACAGATAAAGCGGTTGAACGTGCGGTCATGCTGTCTGCGGAAAAATATTGCTCTGTTTCATTGATGTTGGGGAAATCGGTTGAAATTACCCACAGTTTTGAAATTAAAGATATAGATTGAAAAATTATTTCTTGATTAGAAAATAACAACAGGTAACTAATATCTCAGTTACCTGTTTTTTTAACTGAATAATATAAGATGTAAATTTTAACTGCCGGATTTTTTCGATTTATCTCAGGCGCTGATTAACTAATTTTTCCCCCTTCCAGCAGCCGCTGTACCAATGGCGTCATAATTAGCTCCATTGCTAATCCCATTTTTCCGCCGGGGACCACGATGGTATTAATGCTTGAAACGAATGAGCCTTGTAACATGGCTAACAAGTATGGGAAATCAATTTGAGTCAGATCACGGAAGCGGATGACGATAAAACTTTCATCCAATGATGGAATGGCTTTAGCTGAAAATGGATTGGATGTATCAACGGTGGGGACACGTTGAAAGTTGATATGTGTTCGCGAGAATTGTGGCGTAATGTAGTTGATATAATCATCCATAGAACGCACGACGGAATCCATCACAGCTTCCTGCGAGTGCCCTCGTTCTCCGGTATCGCGGATCAGTTTCTGTATCCATTCAAGGTTGACAATCGGCACGACTCCCACTAGCAGATCAACATGACTGGCAACGTTATGTTGTGGTGTGACAACGCCGCCGTGCAGACCTTCATAAAACAGCACATCAGTCTGCTTGGGTAAAGATTCCCACGGCGTAAATGTACCGGGGAGCTGGTTGTAAGGGACGGCATCGTCATAGGTATGAAGGTACTTCCGACGGCGGCCTTCACCGGTTTCACCGTAGTCAATCATGGTTTTTTCCAGCATGCCAAAATCATTGGCTTCCGGCCCAAAATAACTGATATGCCTGCCTTGCTCTTTGGCTTTACGGATTGCGGCATCCATTTCAGGGCGGGTGTAGCGGTGGAAACTATCTCCCTCTATCTGTGCCGCACTGATGTTAAGTTGCTGGAAAATCTTACGGAACGCTAAACTGGTGGTGGTGGTTCCGGCACCACTGGAGCCGGTAATTGCGATAATCGGATGTTTGGCAGACATACAGTAAACTCCATAATGTTAAGAATGGAACATTTCTTTTGGCACAATATTGATGCTCTCATGCAGTTCAGACCACACCAGCATAACATCTCCCTGTTCCAACTGACGGCGTATGTCAGCGACTTTCTGTTCCAGCGATTTTTCATCTTCGCCATAGTCAGTGCCTTCCCGCAGGATAAAACTCTCTATCAAATTTAACAGAGTTTCTGGCTCCAGTTGTTGCCACGGAATAATCATTGTGGTTGCTCCAGATAAGATGACAGCCAATTTGGGATGCGTTGTTCCAGCCACATTTGTGGTTTCTTCAACGAACCACTGACAAAGCCCACATGTCCACCATATTCTGTCATTTGGTATTCAATATTCTTGGGTAACATTTTGAGATCAGGAACAACTTCCGGTGTCATAAAGGGATCGTCTTTAGCATGAATAATCAGCAGTGGCACAGTAATATCAGGCAGACGCGGCAGAGCGCTACACTGGCGGTAGTAGTCCGCTGCATTTTTAAAGCCGTGGATTCTTGCGGTTACAATTTCATCAAATTCTCGAATATGTTTCAATCTTTTTACCTGAGACAGATTGATGGGGAGGGAACCGGGGTAGCGTAACAATTTACGGGTGGCATTACGTTTCAGACTATTAAGTAAATAGCGTTCATAAACCTGAGAAAATCCTTTTTCTATCCGAAGGGAACAGGCTGCCAGCATTAAAGGGGCGGAAACAATAACGGCAGCATTGATCTGGGCATTTGTTTTTTCTTCTGCCAGATAGCAGGCTAGCATATTACCGCCGACTGAATAACCTACGGCTGAGGTGGGCGCATCACCGTAGGTCTGTTTTAACCAGCTCAGAAAATAACGGGCATCGCTTGTTTCGCCAGAATGATAGAGACGTTTTTGGCGGTTCGGCTCACCACTGCATCCGCGGAAATGCATGACAACCCCAAGCCAGCCTTTTTCCCGGCAGATATGAAGCAAACCGTGGGCATAAGGGCTGTGGAAACTGCCTTCCAGACCATGAAATAGGATCAGCCGTGGCTTCTGTGCTGCGGTGGCGGGATCTTCACTCCACGCCAGATCAACAAAATCGTTATCCGGTAAATTAAGTCGTTGCCAATATGGTTGCAGTTCAGGATACCGCCGCACCAGACGCGGGAGTAGTGTCTGCAAATGCGGATTACTGGCTCCGGTTAGAGGACGAAAGATATCAGTCATAATGGTTTCGAGTTAAATTGATTAGTTATCTTGTATGGTGAATAACATACTGATATTTTCTGTGAAAGGGAAACGCCAATATTCAGGATGAAAGGTAACTCTTCATGACAGCAAGCCTGATTTTTTCATTAACGACTTTCTTGTTTATTTCTGCCATTACCCCGGGTCCAAACAACATGTTGCTGACTTCATCGGGCGCTAACTTCGGTTTTACCCGCTCTTTGGGGTTGCTCTTTGGCGTTGTTCTGGGCATGCAGACGATTTTATATCTGGCTGCTTTCGGAATAGCGGCATTGCTGTTGGTCTATCCTGCTATTCACACGGTGATGAAAATAGCAGGTAGCCTCTATTTGCTGTGGTTAGCATGGAAAACAGCAACGGCCAGTTACCGGCGTCTGGATACCAAAGACAGCGCTGTTGTCAAGCCGGTTCGGTGGTACCAAGGTTGGTTATTGCAGTTTTTAAATCCGAAAGCCTGGCTGATGGGGTTGGGAGCTGTTGGCAGCTACAGTATTGCCGGTGATCACTACCTCTATTCCATCATCGTGATCAGTATCGCGGTGATGTTTATTAATTTCTTGTGCGGCATGGTGTGGGCGGGTTTTGGTTCGCTGATAGGGACGTTACTCCGTAGTCGTAATGCCTGGTTTATTTTCAATATCATGATGGGCATATTGACGGCAACTTGTGTGCCACTGATTTGGCTTGGGTAATTCAGTCAGTTAATTGCATTTTTAGTTATAGAAAATATTATTTTATTCTTTTTTACTTTGGCAAATATCTACAACACTTATTCTGATGTACCTCGTCTTTTTATGACATTGGAGGTGTTTAAGTGGGTAGATCCGCTCTTGTGGTTTATCTTTTTTTTTCTGGCGCTCTTGCTATTGGCTCCCGCTGTTCAGGCGAACAGTCAGCAAGTAACGATTGCTTATCAAACTTCACCAGAGCCGGCAAAAGTCGCTCAGTATAACGGCGATTTTGCCCGGCAATCGGGTGCTGATGTTCAATGGCGAAAATTTGACAGTGGTTCTGCTGTGCTGCGAGCGTTAGCTTCTGGTGATGTGCAGATAGGCAATATGGGTTCCAGCCCGTTAGCGGTTGCTGCCAGCCAAAAACTGCCGGTGAAGATTTTTCTCATTGCCTCCCAGTTAGGGCAATCGGAAGCACTGATTGTTAATCAAAAAATCACCGAGCCTTCTCAGCTTATCGGCAAGCGAATTGCTGTTCCTTTCATTTCCACCGCCCACTACAGCCTGTTAGCCGCATTGCATCACTGGCAGATAGATCCAAAGCTGATCCAGATTATTAACCTACAACCACCGGCGATTGTTGCCGCATGGAAGCGCGGTGATATTGATGGCGCTTTTGTCTGGTTACCGGCCGTGAATGAATTAGCTGCAACAGGCCGCGTGCTGACCGATGCAGCGCAAATTGCCCAATGGGGAGCGCCAACGCTGGACGTATGGGTTGTCCGTAATGATTTCGCGGAACAACATCCTGAATTGGTCACCATATTCGTGAAAAGTGTACTGGATGAAAATCAGCGCTATCTGACTTCTCCTGAAACATGGCTGGCAAATAACAAGAATATTGCTGCGGTATCGAGATTGAGTGGCTTGTCGGAAGACAAAATCAGTCAATGGATACTCACCAATCGTTATCTGAATGCTGATCAGCAGTTGAGTTTATTAAAGTCAGAAATGGCGAAAGTGATTCGTGATACGGCTAGATTTCTACAACAACAGGGTAAAGTTTCACAGGTTGCTGATAATTATCAGGATTATGTGACGGATAAATTTATCAAGGCGATCATTCCATCAACAATGGCTGGAGGGAACGATGCTACAAATTAGTGGCTTAACCGCCAGATATCAGAACCAAGAAGTTCTTCGTGATATCAGTTTTGATATGACCGCCGGGCAATTTGTGGTGATCCTAGGGCCATCTGGTTGTGGCAAAACAACCTTGTTAAATCTGATCGCGGGTTTTCTCACCCCTTTCTCCGGTGATATTTGGCTGAATGGTAAACCGGTAACTGGCCCCGGTGTAGAGCGTGGTGTGGTGTTTCAACATGAAGGATTGATGCCGTGGTTGAAGGTACTGGATAACGTGGCTTTGGGGCTGAAATTTGCCGGTGTGCCTAAAAAACAGAGATTGGAGATCGCTCGGCAGATCATTCATCAAGTTGGTTTGAGTGATTATGAAGATAAATATGTTTGGCAACTGTCTGGCGGCCAGCGACAGCGGGTGGGTATTGCGCGTGCATTGGCGGTGGAGCCTCAACTATTACTGCTGGATGAGCCGTTTGCAGCGCTTGATGCTTATACCAGAGAACAGATGCAGGAACTTTTGCTGACCATCTGGCGTGACAGTAAAAAACAGTGCCTGCTGATTACTCACGATATTGAAGAAGCCATATTTATGGCAACTGATCTCTATTTAATGGAATCTTCACCGGGAAGAATTGTTGAACGGATTACCCTCGACTTTGGCCGACGATTTGCAAATGGAGAATGTAGCCGCAGCATTAAATCTGATCCCAATTTTATTATCTGCCGTGAATACGTGTTGGAACGCGTGTTCAGATACCGGAGGGCTTTGGTATGACTCTTTATCAGGAACAGGAAGCCGGTGTGGTGGCATTGCTGAAAAATAGTAAAAGACGTTTTAAACCGATTCCTGTCGGGGTGTTATGGCGATTAATTACCGTGGTTACTTTATTATTTATCTGGTGGTTGGTGACAACATTCGGCTTGATTGAATCCGTATTATTACCGGCGCCGGGTCAGGTGGTACATCAACTCATAACCGCAGCGAGTGAACAAGGGTTTATGGGGGCGACGTTGTGGCAACATTTGGCCGCCAGTTTGAGCAGAATATTACTGGCTTTATTAGCTGCGGTAGCTATTGCTATTCCGGTAGGAATAGCAATGGGGCTGAATGAAAAAATCCGAGCGGTGATGGACCCTTTGATTGAGCTGTACCGACCTGTTCCTCCGTTGGCGTATTTACCTTTGATTGTCATCTGGTTTGGAATCGGAGAAACCTCAAAGGTTTTACTGATCTGGCTGGCAATTTTCGCGCCGGTGACGTTATCTACCGTGGTGGGGGTACAAAATGTTGAGCAAGTGCGAATCAGGGCAGCACAGGCGTTGGGCGCCAGTCGCTGGCAACTGCTGAAACACGTTATTCTTCCTAATGCTTTGCCGGAGCTATTGACAGGTCTGCGTATCGGGCTTGGTGTTGGCTGGTCGACTTTAGTGGCCGCAGAACTGATTGCCGCCACACAGGGATTAGGCTTTATGGTGCAATCGGCGGGGGAGTTTCTGGCAACGGATATGGTGGTGGCGGGAATCATTGTCATTGCGTTAATTGCATGTGGCTTGGAGCTGGGATTGCGGGCCATTCAACGTCACTTAATGCCGTGGCACGGGGTAAACAGTCATGAATGAACGTCTGAAAATCGTCCCGTTAGGACCTTATATTGGCGCACTGGTGGAACAGACGAATCTCACTAAACCGATGACGGATATTCAGTTTGAACAACTGTATCACGCACTGCTAAAGCATCAGGTATTATTCTTTCGTAATCAACCTATTACGCCAATACAGCAACGTGATTTAGCCGGGCAATTTGGTGATTTACATATTCACCCGGTCTATCCTCATACGCCAGAAAGTGAAGAGATTATTGTTTTGGATACTCATGACAACAATCCGCCGGATAATGATAACTGGCATACGGATGTGACTTTCATTGAAACACCACCGATGGGCGCCATTCTGGCGGCTAAAAAAGTTCCTCCGTTTGGTGGAGATACCCTGTGGTGCAGTGGTATCGCGGCGTTCGAAGCATTGTCAGAGCCTTTCAAAACATTGCTGATAGGGCTTGAGGCGGAACATGATTTCACTAAGTCTTTTCCTGAACATCGGCATCGTGGTTCTAAAGAGCAACATCAGCGCTGGCTAGCAGGTAAAGAGAAAAACCCGCCTTTGTTACATCCGGTTGTCAGAACACATCCCGTTTCTGGTCGTTCAGCGCTGTTTGTTAATGAAGGCTTCACAACCCGGATTGTTGGTCTCAGTGATAAGGAGAGTGAAGCGATTTTGAACTTTCTATTTGCCCATGTCACAAAACCTGAATTTCAGGTGCGTTGGCGCTGGCAGGAGAATGACATCGCTATCTGGGATAACCGGGTGACTCAACACTACGCCAACGCGGATTATCTGCCTCAGCGCAGGATTATGCACCGAGCAACGATTCTGGGTGACAAACCGCGTTATTTTTATAAAGCCAATAAAGAAAGTCATTCACTATCATCAGGTTAAATCGACATTTTTACTGCCAAATAGCAAAGTCATAACAAAGCCACTGGTATAAGCAACTACCAGTCCGGCGGCGTACACAGCCATTCCGACAAAAATACCACTGTTTGAGGTCATCAGTGGTAGTGCTACTAATCCAGATGGGCCAAAAACCGTATTCAGCCCGACAGGTAATCCTAAATAAGCTACCAAACCGATAAAGAAACCACCGGCGGCGCCGCCCAAACAGGCGGTGATAAAAGGTTTAATCCGTGGGAGTGTGACGCCATAAATCAAGGGTTCGCCGATGCCGAGAAAGCCTGGAATAATGGCGCCTTTTATCTGCGTGCGTAGCAGAGAGTCTTTTTTCGCCTTGACATACAGCGCCAGCGCTGAACCAACTTGTCCTCCGCCTGCCATTGCCAGGATTGGGAACAGAGAATTAAAGCCTTGTGCGTCCATCAGTGCGAAATAGACCGGAACAAACCCTTGGTGAACACCAAACATAACCGCGAGTAAAAATAGCCCGGCCAATATCGCCGTACCAAAAGGATTACCGTCAAGGTGAAGGAATAACCATGACATGCCGCTAAACAGATAACTCCCCAATGGCATGATAATAATAAAGGTGATTGCTCCCACGATTAGCAGCGTAATAGCCGAGGTAAGGATCATATCCAGATTGTCTGGAATAATCTTACGAACCTGCCGTTCTACCCATGCTCCCAGAATAGCGGCGATAAGAACGCCGATAATATTGCCGCGTGGATCGATGCCATAACCAAAGAAAGTGGAAATACCGGAATAGAAACCGCTGGTGGCGTCTGGGTTATAACTGAGTACAAACAGCGAAGCGATAATGGCGCCATTTATTCCTGAACCGCCAAATGCTTTTTGCGCGTTATAACCGATCAGAATACTCAGAAAGCTGAACATGCCTTTACTGAAAACTTTCATATAGCCGATGATTTCAACCAAAACAGTATTAGGGTGTTTAACGCCTTGAATAGCTATCTGTTCAAATAAAGTGGCAAAGCCGAGAAGCAAGCCAACGGCAATAAAACCGGGGATTAATGGCGTAAAAATGGTCGCGAACTTGGTCAGGAATTTGTGTACCGCACTCACCTGTTTCTCTTTAAGTTGCTTTTTATTCGCAGAAGCAATATTGGTTAAATCAGCGCCGTTCGGTTTTGAGGGTTCTGTATGGGTAGAAGAATTTAGCAATTCATTCATTATTTCAGCCCCTGCTTGAGCTTTTCCCGGCCCAAGCACAATCTGAAACTGATCATCGCTTTCAATAATACCTAACACATTGGGGATCTGTTTTAACGCGGCTTTATCCACCAGAGTATTATCATGCAATGTCAATCGCAGACGGGTCATACAGTTACCGCATTGCGCCACATTATCCGCATTGCCGATAGCTTTAAGAATCTGGGCAATGATTGTCTGATTAATTTGAGCCATCTTGCTTACTCCTTCTCAGCAGGGAAATCGTTACCGAATGGCTGAGATCGTCGGTCGAATAAAACCGTGATGTTTTTCCAGTAAATCCTTTGCTTGTTGAGCGCTAACTCCAGCCAGAATCATCACAATGGCGGTTTTACAATGTCCATCACATTCAGCCAGTGCTTGCTCAGCTTGTTCACGATTGCATTCTGTGGCGGCGATAACGATATTTTTCTGCCTTTCAACCAGCTTGGCGTTGGTTGCTTCTACATCCACCATCAGGTTGCGATAAACTTTGCCTGTACGAATCATAGCGCCGGTGGTTAGCATATTCAGAATGAGCTTTTGTGCGGTACCGGCTTTCATACGTGACGAACCTGTGACAATTTCCGGCCCAACTATCGGTGTAATGGCGATATCGGCTGCTTGTGTCATCGGGCTTTCCGGGTTACAGCTAATGCAGGCGACGGTGGCGCCGACGGATTTCGCATACGCCATTGCACCCAAGACATAAGGTGTACGGCCGCTGGCGGCAATGCCAACCAGTACATCTTTTGCATTAAAGTTTAGCGCTTGAAGATCATTTACGCCCAGTTGTTGGTTATCTTCTGCATTTTCAACGGCGCTTAGGATGGCCTGATGCCCGCCGGCAATTAATCCAACCACTTGTTCCGGTTTGGCGCCATAAGTAGGCGGACACTCACTGGCATCCAAAATCCCTAATCGGCCCGATGTCCCGGCACCGATATAAATTAAACGGCCTCCCTGATGGAAAGCTTCGGCAATTTTATCTACCGTTTCAGCGATTTTCGGCAAAGTTTGCTCTACAGCCAGTGCGACCTTTTTATCTTCATCGTTAATCAGTTTTAGCATTTCAAGGGTCGGCAAAGTATCAATATTGGCACTGGCGGGATTGCGGCTTTCAGTGACCATACTGTTGAGATTGATTTTCATGTTATTTTCCTAAGGGAGCATTCTGTAATTGATAATAAAAAATCATTTATTCTTAAAATGTGATTATTATCACGGTGTTAATTGTTTGAAATTTTTACCGGGCGTTATACCGCTCGAAGTTAAAAACGTTGTATTTTTTGGTTGAACTTGAGTTATCAGAATAGAGTTGGATTTATTGGAAAAAAGAAACGAAAGCGGTGTTGTCGCTATAATTATTAAAATAATTAATGTGTGAGTGGGTAGAGTTAAGCATATATAAATATATATGCCTAACTCGGTTTATTTTCAATAAACTCTATCATCCCATATACTGTAAGCAGATGTGCCGGCGGTTATGTGATTCCAGGATATGGATCTATATTTGAGAAAGACTTTTTCGTACGGCATCACTTCATGATCATTTATTGAGTGCGGGTAAACGCAAGCAATATCAGTAATACTCGCTTCTGTTAATTTGACCTCATAGAAAAGTTCTAATTGTCCAGCCATATTTGTTCTGTAAAAGAAGAAAATCGCATTGATTAGCTCGTTTGAAGATATTGCGGAGGCTAACAGCGGGGATGATTTATCTATTGGTTTGAGAAATTGTATAGGGTGATGATCGACATGTTGTTGGCGAGTTATCGAGTGCTTTAAACTCAATATTTGTATTTGATCTTCATGACCATTTTGATATCGGTTCCCTATAGAGTCTAGCGTTGAACAACCGGCAGAAATTAAACCTTGCTTCTTACCATTTAACGATAAATAGATTATATGTGACATAAGCGATTACCATACAAATTCTTTATTTAAGTTACCTAAAACGATATGTTTAGGCTGTCAAGATACGACCTTAACACTAAAATATAAAGAAATTAAGAGTTCAATGTTGGTTTTTTTATTAAAGGATAGAAGCAGTGATAAAGAATAAAAAATTCTTTGTTCGATGATGTATTTATTACTTTCACGCTTAAACATCAGCTGTTATTTTTGTATTGCTATACAGGAACTTAACTGTTGGTATTCTACGGTTGTTTAATTTTTTGCTATTATATGGTCGACATGGCTATTTCTTATGTAATATAGTGCGGTATTTGAACCTTTAATTGTTAATGGGATTAGCCGTATGAACGATAGAGATAGACAACAGTTATTACAACAGCTCACCGACGTATTAATGAATAGTCCGTTAATCCCAGAGGAAAAACTGGCAATGATGATGATGCAGTGTTTTCAGCTATTATTGTCAACTCAAGCCAGTGCGATTGATATGAAGACTTCAGATGGCCGCGTCCTTTCACTCAAATTGGAAATGGAAGCTCCGGCGGTTAAACACTGATGTGATGATTTTTGATTTTAAAGTGCCTATCCCAATGGTCTTATTGGGATAGGCAGTAAGAATATTAAAAGGGTTTCACAATGACATATAAAAAATACAACCCCTCGCCAGAGGGCTATATGGGGGATTTCCTGAGAGGTCAGGTTGGGGTTAACCAATTAAAACCTCAGCATGAATTCTTTGATGCCATTGGTCTTGAAAAGCAGTTAAGAGAGAATACAACCTATATTGCGCTGCTATCGTTAGAAGAAGCGAAAGATGTTCTGGAGGAGCTTGATTCGCCGAAGCCAAAAAGTCCATTTATAAAGAAGATATTTGAGATTACCGATCCCATATCACCTTATGCAGGTAACATACATGATTCTTTTGATCTCTTTAATGTTATAGGTGAGTTTAAAACATTAGGAATTAAAGCCACAGAGTATGTGGGTAAAGATGGAAACAGATATATTAAAATATCAGGTTATGCGGGAGTTAGAAAGATCATCACTGCTTCAAGATACAAAGCTTCTAATATGAAGGTGATATCTATGGGGATTGGGCAGAAAGGACTAAATAGCGGCATAGTTAAAGGAATGAAGTTCAGTATATTCTTTTCCGCGGCTTATCGAACGGTTGAACTTATGTTTAAGGATGAATACACACTGGCTGATTTTCTAGGTAATATTGCGGTAGATCTGGCTAAGACGGCAGTAATAGCCTTTGCTTCTTGGACTTTTGGGTCTTTGATGTTAGCTATATCTGCTTCTGGTGCTAGCGTAGTTGTCGTAGCTGGTATTGTGTTTGGTATAGGTTTTGGAATGACATACGCACTTGATGCTATAGATAAAAGATTTAAAATTAGCGAAACTGTTATTAATTTAATTAGAAAAGAAATGGAGAGGAAACCAAGAATTCCAGAAGCCAATTTCAATCAATTTCTTAATAACTGGGGGAGTTATGGGAAATAAAAAAAAAGGCTATATATATCATTTGCGCTCTTTTTTTTTCTCATCCTAACGTCATTCACTTTTTTTTTTGACAGGGGAAGATTTAGTCTCTTTAGTTAAAATGGATGAGAAAATAATATTCTCAAGTCGTGTTATTATTATATTCTTTTTTTCTCCTTTGATTCTTTATTCTCTATTATTTATTATTTTTGTCAGTATAACTGGTCGCTATCCTAAGCATCATGATAGTTTTAATAAATATTTTGGATCGATAGCCATTATTTCACTTTTTTTTAAGTTTTCCTACATCTTTGTATGTGCATTATAAGTTAAAAAGTGATGGCTATTTAGTATGTCCAAGAATCTCTTTGACGGCGCCGAATACTTATGTGAAAGATATGAAGTTATGTGATTGATATGGTTGTATTTGATTTCAACTAATTTCTTCATAATTGGGGGCGGTATGGGAAATAAAAGAAAGATTATACATATCATCGCTGCTCTTGCTATTTTTCTCTTAGCTTTATCTACTTTCTTCTTGACAGGGGAAAATATAATTTCTTTAATTGAAATGGATGAACAAATAACATTCTCAGGTGGTGTTGTTATAATATTTTTTTCTGCTCCTTTGATTTTATATTATATGGTTGCAGTTATTTTTGTCAGTATAACTGGTCGTCCTCCAAAACATCATGATGGTTTTGTTAACTGTTTTGGGACGATAGCTATTATTTCATTTTTTTAGGCTTCCCTACATTTTTGTATGTGCATTATAAGTTAAAAAGTGATAACTATTTGGTATGTCCAAGAATATCTTGGATGTCTCCGAATACCTATGTGAAAGATATGAAGTTATGTGATTGATATTGTTATATTTGACTTCAATCAATTCCTTAGTAACTGGGGGAGTTATGGGAAATAAAAAAAAAGGCTATACATATCATCTGCGCTCTTTTTTTTTCTCATTCTAACGTCATTCACTTTTTTCTTGACAGGGGGAAATTTAGTCTCTTTAGTTAAAATGGATGAGAAAATAATATTTTCAGGCAGTATTTTTATGATATTTTTTTTCTTCTCCCTTGGTTTTTTATTATGTTTTTTTTTATTATTTTTGTTAATATAACTGGCCGTTATCCAAAACATCATGATAGTTTTAATAAGTATTTTGGGACGATAGCTATTATTTCACTTTTTTTAAGTTTTCCTACATCTTTGTATGTGCATTATAAGTTAAAAAGTGATAATTATTTGGTATGTCCAAGAATATCTTGGATGTCTCCGAATACTTATGTAAAAGATATGAAGCTATGTGATTGATATTGTTATATTTGACTTCAATCAATTTCTTAGTAACTGGGGGAATTATGGGAAATAAAAAAAAGGCTATACATATCATCTGCGCTCTTTTTTTTTCTCATTCTAACGTCATTCACTTTTTTCTTGACAGGGGGAAATTTAGTCTCTTTAGTTAAAATGGATGAGAAAATAATATTCTCAAGTCGTGTTATTATTATATTCTTTTTTTCTCCTTTGATTTTGTATTGTATGGTTTCTATTATTTTCTCTAACATAACAAACTGTTGCCCAAAATACCATGATAGTTTCATAAAATACTTTGGTTCAATAGCTATTATTTCACTTTTTTTAAGTTTTCCCATATCTTTATATGTGCATTATAAGTTAAAAAGTGATGATTATTTGGTATGTCCAAGGATATCTTTGACGTCGCCGAATACTTATGTGAAAGATATGAAGCTATGTGATTGATATGAGTGATAGGGTTATGGATAAAAAAAGAAGAATAATACATATTATTTTGGCGATTTTTGTATTGTTTCTGGTGTTTCTGGGTATGTTTGCTTCTGTTGATGGTCTATTGTCATTGATTACAATGGCTGAGGTAATCTCTTTTTCCAATAGTATAATAATTGCGTTTTTTTTTCTTCCCGTTGGTTTTTTATTTCTTGATTTGTTCTATTTATTTAAATTTAACAACGCGTATCCCGAGATATCATGATGTTTATGTTAAATATCTTGGTATGATAGCTATTGTTGCATTTTTTTTTGAGTTTTCCTGTATCTTTTTATGTGCATTATAAACTGAGGAGTGAGAATTACTTGATATGCCAAAAGATATCTTGGATGTCACCGAATAAATATGTAAAAGATATTAAACTATGTGATTGATATTGTTTATTTTGATTCTAATTAATCTCTTAATAATTGGGGTGATTATGGAAACTAAAAAAAAGATTATACAGATCCTCGGCGCTCTTGCTATTTTTATTTTGATGTTATTCGCTTTCTTTTTGACAGGAGAAAATTTAATTTCTTTAGTTAGAATGAATAAAAAAAATAACATTCTCAGGTAGTGTTTTTATAATATTATTTTCTTTTCCTTTGATCTCTTATGCTACATTCATTATTATTTTCTTTACTGTGACTGGTCATTATCCAAAGCATCATGATAATTTTGTTAAATATTTCTTTTCGATAGCTATTGTCGCGCTTTTTCTAAGTTTCCCCATATCTTTCTATGTGGATTATAAATTAAAAAGTGAGAACTACTTGGTATGTAAAAGAATATCATGGAAATCTCCTAATACCTATGTGAAAGATATTAAACTGTGTGATTAATATTAGTTTGGTTATATAGGAGTATTTTTATACGATGCCATTTTATTATTGTTTATCGAAAAAATAAGAATCAAATAGTGATTTATCTATAATTGCGTATTTTATGATATATCATCATTTATAGATAATAAATACCTCCATATTATCGCTGACTTTAGTTATGTTATTTAAAAATTAAGGCTAATGGCGATGTTTTCATAATGGTATTCACTGGATATATTTATCTACCTTGTGTAGTAGCGAATGTATGTCACAGGATGTATAGGGATTGCTATAGGTAAAACACCTAAAAAGCGTAAAATTCATTATATTTTAAAGCGTTTAATTTAGATGGATTATTTAGTCATTTACCTCAAGGAGTAGAAAGGAATTATGGTATAAATAAATTTTTATCAACATTTTTATAATAAATTAATTGATCATCTTATAATTGTTGTTTAATCTCTATTTAATTAATTTCAGTTAAGTCTAAGTCATTTAGTCTATTGTTGAAATAATAACGCAAGCAAAGTTTGAAAGATAAACCCGAATGGTGGAGATATGGATATACGTAATCTCAAAGCTTTTATCGTGTTGGCTGAAACACTTAATTATCATCAGGCTTCTCAAATACTACATATTTCACAACCTGGGTTGACTAAGAAAATTAATGCGCTGGAAGAAGAATTTGGGGCTTCTTTGTTTTCCAGAGGGCCGAATGGTACTAGATTGACTGATTTTGGGCAAAAGACCTTTGAGAGTGCTCAGAAGTTATTAGGTCATTTTGAGCAGTTTCAGACTCAGGTTAGTCATGATTTGCAATATGATTCGCCACATTACCTCTATGTTAGCTCTTGTTTTCCTATTTATGATTCCGGGAAAATGGAAGAGCGGCTTTTTCTAGGTAGTAAGGAAAAGGTTGTGCTTGTGCTAATGACGGGGCTGACATTTGAGCAGCAAATGAATCTATTAAACTCAGGTCTATTACATATCGCCATTGTTCCTCTACCGTTAACTTCATCACTTATGCCAAGGAAGGTTTTTACTGAAAAACTTGTTTATCTTTTTAAAAAAGGCAGTGATTGGAATCAGAATTTTGCTGAGTTAAATAAGGAAATAATGTCATTATATCACTTTATTGATACTAATGAGGGTGATATGTCGTTTGATTTTACCGATGGTATTAGTACATTTTCTATTTATAATAATAGTATGAATTTAATGTTAAGAACTAATGATATTATGGTCATGATTGAGTTGATCATTAAACGCAATGGTTTTTCTTTAGTGCCGGAAAAAGTTATTCGCTCAATTCCATCACAATATCTGGATTCATTAGAGGTGTTGAAAACTGATATGGAGATTGACTTTGGTATCTTATGGAGTCCTGTTATCGATTATGAGTTGGTAAGTGAAGCGGAATTATTCTCTTCATTAATCGATAATATGTGAATCAGAAAGATAGCTGTTATTTATATAGGGATGATTATATTGAAATTGTGTGGTGATATTATTGTGGATAAAGATGAAATATATATGGGGTATTATGGTTGGATTTATCTATTGCTGTTTTAAATGAAATAATATGACTATTATCGAAAAATAAAGCGGATTATTTTCTCCGCTCTATTTTTATTGAATGATAATTTATGAAATCATTTATCCTTCAAACTCTTGCGTCATTTTTTCAAGTTGTTCCTGAATTTCCATCCATGATAATTCAATTTCTTCCAATTTTGATTTGGTCTGATTCTGCTTTTGCAGATATTCAGTCAATTCGGTTTTACGGCTGTTATCATAGATAGCGCTGTCTGAAAGTTGGTTTTCTAGTGCAACTAGCTCGTTACCCAGTTTCTCCATCTGTTTTTCCAGATCAGCAAGCTGTTTGCGCAATGGTTGCGTTTGGTTACGGAAGTCAGCTTGACGCCGTTTTTGATCTTTTCTTTCCTGAGCGCTTTGGCTGGATGACTCTTTTTCCTTGTCGTTGTTTTCACGTAGTTGCTGATTTTGTTGACGTTGTTGATCTGTCAGCCATTGTTGATAATCTTCTAAATCGCCATTGAACGATTCTACCTGGCCATCGTGAACCAAATACAATTCATCTGTTGTTGAACGTAATAGATGTCGGTCATGGGAAACTACAACCAATGCACCGTCAAAGTCGATCAAAGCTTCTGTCAGTGCTTGACGCATATCCAAGTCGAGATGGTTTGTTGGTTCATCAAGTAACAGAAGGTTAGGGCGTTGCCAGACCATTAATGCCAAAACCAAACGCGCTTTTTCTCCCCCGGAGAAACGTCCACTTGGGTCAGTCACTTGATCGCCTTTGAAACCAAAGCCTCCCAGATAATCTCTGAGTTGTTGTTCTGTTTCCTGTGGCGCAATGCGGACTAAATGCTGTAATGGTGATTCATCAGCACGCAAATATTCCAGTTGATGCTGGGCGAAATACCCCAGTTTGATCCCTTTAGCTAATTCTACCGTTCCACTCTGAGATTGCAGTTCTCCAGCTAACAGTTTAATCAACGTGGATTTACCTGCGCCATTACGGCCAAGCAGACCAATGCGAGAGCCGGGAACCAGATTCAGTTTGATGGAGTTTAAAACAGTCCGTTCGCCATAGCCTGCGCTGACTTTTTCCATTTTCAGAAGTGGGTTGGGCAGACTCTCTGGTTTACGGAAACTGAAATGAAACGGGTTATCAACGTGGGCAGGGGCGATCAACTCCATCCGTTCTAACATCTTGATACGGCTCTGAGCCTGTTTAGCTTTGCTGGCTTTGGCTCGGAAACGGTCAATATAACTTTGCAGATGGGCGACTTTCTCTTGCTGACTTTTATAAAGGGCCTGTTGTTGCGCTAGCTTGGTCGCGCGTTGGCGTTCGAAAGATGAGTAGTTGCCGCTGTACTCAAATAGAGATTGTTGCTCTATATGGAGGATCTTATCGGCAATAGGGTCGAGAAAATCCCGATCATGGGAGATAAGGATTAATGTTCCGGGGTAGCTTTTCAGCCATTTTTCCAACCAGATAACTGCATCCAGATCAAGATGGTTAGTTGGTTCATCAAGCAACAGCAAATCAGAACGGCAGAGTAGTGCTTGAGCTAGATTGAGGCGCATACGCCATCCACCGGAAAAGGCACGTACCGGTTGATCAAGTTGCTCCTGAGAGAAACCTAAGCCGTGCAACAAACTTGATGCTCTTGAACGGATTGTCCAGGCTTGAACTGTGTCCAGTTGACTATGCAGGTGAGCAATCAGATTGCCGTCGTTTTTTTCATTGGCTATCCGCAGTTGTTGTTCCAGTTGGCGGAATTCACGATCACCATCAATAACATACTCCAGAGCAGGTATTTCTAGGGCGGGCGTTTCTTGATTCACCCAAGACAGCGCCCAGTTACTGGGAAAAGTGAATGTTCCTGCCTCAGCCTGAAGTTCATTTTTTAATAATGCAAGTAGGGTAGATTTGCCACAGCCATTTTTCCCTACCAGACCCACTTTCTGTCCGGGATTAATAGTGGCGCCGGCATTATCCAGCAAGACACGGGTTCCGCGACGAATTTGTAATGAAGAGAAAACAATCATAAGTATCGTTTGTATAAAATATGTTAAATTAGCAGTAACAGATAATAAGCGTCTTATTTTATAACTTTGTATGCATGTTAACGGAAAATACGTGTCCTGACACGTTCTTGAGGAGGGAACGATGTTACAGCCGCCTAAAGTCCTGCTGCTGTATGCCCATCCTGAGCCACAGGATTCAGTAGCAAATCGTGTTTTGTTACAACCTGTGCAGGGTTTAGAGCATGTCACAGTTCACGACTTATATGGAGCTTATCCAGATTTTTTTATTGATGTTCATTATGAGCAGCAACTGCTTCGAGAGCATCAGGTGATTGTTTTTCAACACCCACTGTATACCTACAGTTGTCCCGCTTTATTAAAGGAGTGGATGGATCGTGTACTGACTCGGGGGTTTGCCAGTGGTATTACTGGATTGGCATTACAGGGAAAATATTGGCGTTCAGTGATTACTACAGGGGAACCGGAAAGCACTTTCCGGGCCGATGGGTATAATCTCTATCCAATGGAAGAGATCCTTCGTCCTTTTGAACTCACCGCAGCGATGTGCCGTATGTATTGGTTATCACCGATTATTATTTATTGGGCGCGTCGCCAAAAACCTGAACTTCTTGCCATCCATGCTAATGATTATCGTGAATGGCTCAAATCGCCATTGTCACTAGGAGGGCTATAAGTTATGGAGCATTCAGCGCAATTGAGCGCCGGTGTATTGTTTTTATTTGCTGCCGTTGTGGCAGTGCCAATCGCACAGAAATGCAAGATTGGAGCCGTATTAGGTTATTTGTTGGCGGGGATTGTCCTGGGGCCGTGGGGGTTGAGTTTTATCAGGGATGTTGATGATATTCTTCATTTCTCTGAGTTGGGGATTGTTTTCCTGATGTTTATCATCGGGCTTGAACTTAATCCGGCTAAACTCTGGCAACTCAGGCGATCTATTTTTGGTGTCGGTGCGGCTCAAGTTATTTTCACGGCGAGTGTGCTGGCCGTGCTGCTTTATCTGACTGATTTTTCATGGCAAGCGGCGGTTATTGGCGGTATCGGTATGGCGATGTCCTCAACGGCAATGGCCCTGCAACTCATGAAAGAGAAGGGTATGAACCGCAATGAAGGCGGACAGCTTGGTTTCTCGGTTTTGCTATTTCAAGATATGGCGGTCATCCCGGCTTTGGCATTGATTCCGCTGTTGGCAGGGGGAACAGCATCCGGTGACTGGTATCGCATAGCGTTAAAAATTGCTGCTTTTGCTGGCATGTTGCTCGGTGGCCGTTATCTGTTACGTCCGCTGTTTCGTTTAGTCGTCAGGGCTGGAGTACGTGAGTTATTTACGGCGGCGGCATTACTGGTGGTACTTAGCTCTGCGCTATTTATGGAAGCGCTCGGTTTTTCTATGGCGCTGGGAACCTTTATCGCAGGAGTATTATTGGCAGATAGCGAATATCGCCATGAACTGGAAATATCCATAGAGCCGTTCAAAGGATTACTGTTGGGGCTGTTTTTTATTTCAGTCGGTATGTCTCTGAATCTTGGAGTACTACTAATACATTTGTCCGAAGTATTACTTGGTGTGCTGGCTTTGGTGATTGTGAAAGGCATTGTGCTCTATCTTATCGCAATGAGCGCAGGCTTACGAGGAGCATCCTGCCTGCAATTTTCCGGCGTACTCAGTCAGGGGGGAGAATTCGCCTTTGTTCTGTTTTCCGCCGCGCTGAGCCAGAATGTGCTCAACAGCGGGCAGATGGCTTTGCTGCTGGTCGTGGTGACAATATCGATGATGACAACGCCGCTTGTCATGCAATTGATAGATGCTATTCTGGCACGCCGTTTTAATGCCCAAGAGGAGACTGATGAACAGCCCTTTGTGGAAAATGATGATCCGCAGGTGATTTTAGTGGGCTTTGGCCGGTTCGGACAGGTAATCGGTCGTCTTCTGATGGTGAATAAAATCCGTATAACGGTGTTAGAGCGTGATGTCAGCGCTGTGAGTACTATGCGGCGTTATGGCTATAAAGTTTATTATGGTGATGCGGCTGAATTGGAGTTGCTACGTTCGGCGGGTGCGGATAAAGCCAAAGCGATAGTCATCACTTGTAATGAGCCGGAAGATACCATGATGATCGTTCATTTATGCCAGAAACATTTCCCGAATCTGCATATCATGGCGCGGGCCAGAGGACGTCTGGAAGCGCATGAACTGCTGCAAAATGGAGTAAAAAATTTCACCCGTGAAACTTTCTCCAGTGCTCTGGAACTGGGGCGTAAAGCCTTAGTTGAATTGGGAATGCATCCGCATAAAGCTAATCGCGCAAAACAACATTTCCAGCGGTTAGATATGCGGATGCTGAGAGAACTTATGCCGCAGCTACAGGGTGATGTGGCTCACATATCTCGTATAAAAGAGGCGCGGCGGGAACTGGAAGAGCTGTTCGAACGGGAAATGCTCAATGAACGCCGCCAACCGGATGGTTGGAATGAGCATGAATAATAGCGGAGCAAATCATGTCAGTAAGTCGTAAAAGATTTATTGCTGGTGCTGTCTGCCCAGAATGTCACTCTCAGGACACACTAGCAATGTGGCAAGAAGATCAGGTAGATGTGGTGGAATGTGTCCATTGTGGTCACCAACAACGCCAGACTGATGAGAAAGTGACCTCTCATGTCAGAAAGCAAGAGCAGGTTATTGGTATTTTTACCCCACAATAATTATGTGAATATTAGCGCGAGTGAGTACAGAGACTGAAAATTCCGCTACAATCGGTAAAAATTTTTAGACCCACGGGTAGGAGATGTCATGAAAGTAGCAAAAGACTTGGTAGTCAGCCTGGCTTATCAAGTAAGAACAGAAGATGGTGTTTTAGTTGATGAGTCACCGGCGAGTGCGCCGTTGGACTATCTGCATGGCCGTGGTTCATTGATTAGCGGTTTGGAAAAGGCGCTAGAAGGCCGTGAGGCTGGTGAGATTTTTGATGTTAGCGTACAGGCTGATGACGCCTATGGTCAGTATGATGACAATCTGGTTCAGCGTGTGCCAAAAGATGTCTTTGTTGGTGTTGATGAGCTGGAAGTTGGCATGCGTTTCCTGGCTGATACCGATATGGGGCCAGTACCCGTAGAAATTACAGCGGTTGAAGATGAGCATGTTGTGGTTGATGGCAACCATATGCTGGCGGGTCAGAACCTGAAATTCAATGTTGAAGTCATTGCCATTCGTGAAGCGACTGAAGAAGAATTGGCTCATGGTCATGTTCATGGCGCTCATGGTCACGAGCATGGCGAGGGCGGTTGCTGTGGTGGTCACGGCCATGACGACGGTCATCACCACCATCATGATGAAGGACACGGATGCTGCGGTGGCGGCAGTTGCCACTGATAAGCTAAAGCGGATAGTGCATTTTAATATTTAAAAAAGTGGGGCAAGTTCGGAGAATTCAGTTTCGATGCTTGCCCTGATTTATTGTAATTTAATGTTTTTCTAGTAATGAGGCGGAGGCGTCTCCTCAGATGGTGAAGCGACCATTGAGGGTTGAGTGGCTTTTAATCGTTCTGTCATCAACCGCAAATGCTCTTTTAATCTGGCGATCTCCCTTTGTTGCTCAGTTACTACCTGATTTAATTCTTCGATAGTTATATCTTGAAAGGCAATTCGACTTTCCAAATGTTCAAGCCGTTGCTCAAATTCTGACAGATCCATGATCTCCTCCCATTTCAGGCCCTGTATTGCCAGTGTTAAATGCCCCATATTAATTAAGAGTAGCCTACTATGCCCAGAATATTCTGTGAAATGCGGTTATTATGAAACCTCTTGCCATTTATGTTGTCCTAATAGGTTTGGGGCACTAAAACATCAAATATTGTGTTCAATAAACATTATGTTCAACAAACATTGTGTTCAACAAATATTGTGTTGTGCTCCTGTAGGCAGTTATAGTGGCTTGATTGCATAACTTTTGCTGACGGTAAAATCCCCCAAAGCTATTGGAGAAACAGATGAAATCATTGTTTAAAGTTACCCTGCTTGCTACCACATTAGCGATGGCTTTCAGCGCCCCTCAGGTGTTGGCGGCTAAAGCGGATAGTCAGAGTAGCACAGAATTGAACAGCGCATTTAAAACAGAAGATCAGCAAAATGCTTATGCTCTGGGTGCATCTTTAGGGCGTTATATGCAAAACACCCTGAAAGAACAGAAATCTCTGGGTATCCCATTGGATAAAGATCAATTGTTATCGGGTGTGCAGGATGCTTTTAATAACAAAAGCAAACTGACTGACAGCGAAATTGAAAATACGCTGCGTGCATTTGAAGGGAAAGTGAAGTCTGCCGCTGAAGCTAAGATGGAAAAAGAAGCTCGCGAGAATGAAGCTAAAGGCGCTAAATATCGTGAAGAATTTGCTAAGGAAAAAGGCGTCGTTAAGAGCAAAACCGGCCTTTTGTATAAAATAGAGAAGGACGGCAGTGGTAAGAAACCTGTGGCAAGCGACACGATAGTTGTGAACTACCGAGGAACATTGATTGATGGTAAAGAATTCGATAGTTCCTATAAGCGTAATGAGCCGCTTTCTATTCGTCTGGATGGCGTTATTCCAGGTTGGACAGAAGGTTTACAGAATGTGAAAAAAGGTGGAAAAATTAAACTGGTTATTCCACCAGAGTTGGCCTATGGTAAAGCGGATCTGCCGGGTATTCCTGCAAATTCTACATTAGTATTTGATATTGAGTTGTTGGATATTAAAGCGGATACCAAAGCCAAGTAAGCTGTCAGCTAAATATCTTTGATCAATACGGATAAAACCGTTGGTAGAGATTCTGTCAACGGTTTTTTGTTACTGAAAGCTGTGATAGAGACCAAATGTCTGAGCTGCAATGGCTTGACGATGATGTCATGTGGTTTTAACGTCAATATTTCATGTGAATGCAAAGATCTTTGATTAGGATCTCTGTTAAGCTGCAACAATTGAGTTTTCACAAGAAATTTTTATAGGTTTATCACGTTGTGTTTTTAGCAAGACGTCGTTGTCTGCGTTTGAAGGATGGTGTATTGAATGTCTAACCCGTTATTATCTGGTGATATCAGTGATGTCGATTTACTGGAAAACCAACCGTTTACTGAAACGGACCACGAAATTTTAAAATCTTATGAAGCCGCAGTTGATGGCTTGGCTATGCTGATTGGTGGGCATTGCGAGATTGTCCTTCACTCATTGGAAGATCTTAAATGTTCAGCCGTCAGAATAGCTAACGGAGAACATACAGGTCGTAAAATAGGTTCACCTATCACTGATCTTGCGTTGCGCATGCTGCATGACATTACAGATGAAGATTGTAGTGCATCCAAAGCCTATTTTACTCGCGCGAAAAGCGGTTCATTGATGAAATCAGTCACGATTGCGATCCGCAATCGGAATCGCCGAGTGATCGGCCTCCTGTGCATTAATATGAATCTTGATGTTCCTTTCTCTGAAATTATTCAAACATTTATTCCAGAGGAAACACATGATGTCGCACCAAATGTAAATTTTGCCTCATCCGTGGATGATTTGGTCGCGCAAACGCTGGAATATACTATTGAAGAAGTCAATATTGATCGCAGTGTATCCAATAATGCCAAGAATAGGCAGGTGGTTCTGAATCTCTATGAGAAAGGCATTTTTGATATTAAAGATGCAATCAATCAGGTTGCAGAGCGTTTAAATATTTCTAAACATACTGTTTATCTCTATATTCGTCAGTTTAAAAATGGTGAATGTTTAGGGCCTGAGCGGTAATGTCTTCGTTGTCTTATTGTCTGCTGGTTACGGGGCCTGCATATGGCACCCAGCAAGCCAGCAGCGCTTACCAATTCGCACAAGCCTTGATTACGATGGGGCATAAACTTAATACCGTATTTTTTTATCGGGAAGGGGTTTATAACGGCAATCAGTTGACTGTACCAGCCGGTGATGAGTTCAACTTGGTTAGCGCATGGCAAGTGATGGCAAAAGAGCATCGGTTTGGCATGCATATTTGTATTGCCGCTGCCCTGCGTCGTGGTGTTCTTGATGCTCAGCAGGCGAATGAGTTGAATTTACCGGTAGCGAACCTGGCTGAAGGGTTTGAATTAAGTGGATTGGGAACACTGGCTGAGGCTATGTTGACTTGTGACCGTGTGGTGCAATTCTGAGAGGCGAAAATGAAAAAAATTGCTTTTGTCTTCACTAAAGCGCCTCATGGTGATGCAGGAGGTAGAGAAGGCTTAGACGCATTGCTGGCAACTTCGGCATTAACAGAAAAGATAGGTGTATTTTTTATTTCTGACGGCGTACTCCAACTACTACCGAATCAGCAGCCTGACGGAATCCTTGCCAGAAACTATATCGCTACTTTTAAGGTGTTGCCTTTGTACGATATTGAAGAATGTTATTTGTGCCAGGAAGACCTTATGATGCGTGGGTTAAGCTCAATCAATCGTTTTGTTCTGGATACGGAAGTGATACCCGCAGAAACAATCCGTGAGAAGTTGGTTGACTATGATGTTGTGCTGACATTCTGAGCTATTGGAAGGACAATAATATGCTATATACTGTTGGCCGATCGCCTTATCAATGTGATTTCAATGCGATATTCAAGCTGCTTGCCCGTGGTGATGACATCCTGTTTATTCAGGATGGCGTACTGGCAGGAATTGACGGTAATTGTTATCTGCCGAATCTGATCAGTTGTGGCGCTGCCTTGTATGCGCTGAAAGAAGATATCGAGGCGCGGGGATTGAACGGGCAGGTTTCAGACAAAGTGCAAGTGATCGACTATACTGACTTTGTTAACCTGACGGTAAAACACCATCAACAATTCGCCTGGTAGTTGAGAAAACGCTGTATATTTCTTGACACCCTGACGAGTCAGCCATAAAATTCTGCGTCCTCGTGTTTCGCCGTTGGGCAGACAAGAGATTTAATCCGTGTTTACGAAGCAAAAAAACCAGGAGTTTTTTTAATAATGGCAACTATTAACCAGCTGGTGCGCAAACCCCGTAGCATGAAGGTTGCAAAAAGCAACGTTCCTGCTCTGGAAGCTTGCCCGCAGAAGCGTGGCGTATGTACTCGTGTATATACCACCACCCCTAAAAAACCAAACTCTGCACTGCGTAAAGTATGTCGTGTGCGTTTGACTAACGGTTACGAAGTTTCTTCTTACATCGGTGGTGAAGGCCACAACTTGCAAGAGCACTCCGTAATTTTGATCCGTGGCGGTCGTGTTAAAGACTTGCCAGGTGTGCGTTACCACACTGTTCGCGGCGCACTGGACTGTTCCGGTGTTAAAGACCGTAAACAAGGTCGTTCTAAGTACGGTGTGAAGAAGCCAAAAGCTTAATGGTTCTCCGTTAAGTAAGGCCAAACATTATTTACTTTAATGTCAAAATAAACTCGTAGAGTTTTGGACAACCCTGAATTCGAAACGGAGTATTTCCATGCCACGTCGTCGTGTAATTGGTCAGCGTAAAATTCTGCCAGATCCAAAGTTCGGATCTGAATTACTGGCCAAATTTGTCAATATCCTGATGGTAGATGGTAAAAAATCTACTGCGGAAGCAATTGTATATAGTGCGCTTGAGACCCTGGCTCAGCGTTCTGGTAAAGAACATCTGGAAGCGTTTGAACTTGCATTGGATAATGTGCGTCCAACCGTGGAAGTTAAGTCCCGCCGTGTTGGTGGTTCTACTTATCAGGTACCAGTTGAAGTTCGTCCGGTTCGTCGCAATGCGTTGGCAATGCGCTGGATCGTTGAAGCTGCTCGTAAACGCGGTGATAAATCTATGGCTCTGCGCCTGGCGAACGAATTATCTGATGCAGCCGAAAATAAAGGCACTGCCGTTAAGAAACGTGAAGACGTTCACCGTATGGCAGAAGCTAACAAGGCGTTCGCACACTACCGTTGGTAATCCCATCGTAGTGATGATGCCCTGGGTGGCGGTTCTGCCACCCAGATTTACATTGAACGTCCTAGGATATAGAGGAATCAAATGGCTCGTACAACACCCATTGCACGTTACCGTAACATCGGTATCAGTGCACACATCGACGCCGGTAAAACCACCACTACCGAACGTATTCTGTTCTACACTGGTGTAAACCATAAGATCGGTGAAGTTCATGATGGCGCTGCTACTATGGACTGGATGGAACAGGAGCAGGAGCGTGGTATTACCATCACCTCCGCAGCAACAACTGCTTTCTGGTCAGGTATGGCTAAGCAGTTTGACGCGCACCGTATCAACATCATCGACACCCCAGGGCACGTTGACTTCACTATCGAAGTAGAACGTTCCATGCGTGTTCTTGACGGTGCGGTAATGGTTTATTGTGCGGTTGGTGGTGTTCAGCCACAGTCCGAAACCGTATGGCGTCAGGCAAATAAATATAGAGTTCCACGTATCGCGTTCGTTAACAAAATGGACCGTATGGGAGCGAATTTCTTACGCGTTGTTGAACAGATCAAAACTCGCTTGGCGGCAAACCCAGTACCTCTGCAATTAGCCATTGGCGCAGAAGATGCTTTCACCGGTGTTGTTGACCTGGTGAAAATGAAAGCCATCAACTGGAACGATGAAGATCAGGGAACCACCTTCACTTATGAAGATATCCCGGCTGAGATGCAAGATCTGGCGGAAGAATGGCGTAACAATTTGATTGAAGCCGCTGCGGAAGCATCAGAAGAGCTGATGGAAAAATACCTTGGCGGTGAAGAACTGACTGAAGAAGAGATCAAAGCTGGTCTGCGTCATCGTGTTCTGACTAACGAAATCATCCTGGTTACCTGTGGTTCTGCATTTAAGAACAAAGGTGTTCAGGCAATGCTGGATGCGGTTGTTGAGTACCTGCCAGCACCAACGGATGTTGAGTCTATTAAAGGTATTCTGCCAGACGGTAAAGATACGCCGGCAGAGCGTCATTCTGACGACAACGAACCATTCTCAGCGCTGGCGTTTAAAATCGCGACTGACCCATTCGTTGGTAACTTGACTTTCTTCCGCGTCTACTCTGGTGTAGTTAATTCCGGTGATACCGTTCTTAACCCAGTGAAAGACAAAAAAGAGCGTTTTGGCCGTATCGTTCAGATGCATGCTAATAAACGTGAAGAGATTAAAGAAGTTCGTGCAGGTGACATCGCCGCTGCGATTGGCCTGAAAGACGTGACGACTGGTGATACGCTGTGTGATATCAACTCACCAATTATTCTGGAGCGTATGGAGTTCCCAGAGCCAGTTATCTCTGTTGCTATCGAGCCAAAAACTAAAGCTGACCAGGAAAAAATGGGTATCGCTTTAGGCCGTCTGGCTCAGGAAGACCCATCATTCCGCGTGTCTACCGATGAAGAATCTGGTCAGACTATTATCGCTGGTATGGGTGAGCTTCACTTGGATGTCCTGGTTGACCGTATGCGTCGTGAATTCAAAGTTGAAGCGAACGTCGGTAAACCTCAGGTTGCTTACCGTGAAACCATCCGCTCTACTGTTGAACAAGAAGGTAAATTTGTTCGTCAGTCTGGTGGTCGTGGTCAGTTTGGTCACGTATGGCTGCGTATTGAGCCAATGGAACCAGGTGGCGTAGGCTACGAATTCGCTAACGAAATTGTTGGTGGTGTTGTTCCTAAAGAATATATCCCGGCAGTAGATAAGGGCATTCAGGAACAAATGAAAAATGGTGTTCTGGCCGGTTACCCGATTGTTGACGTTAAAGTGGCGTTGTTCGATGGTTCTTACCACGAAGTTGACTCTTCTGAAATGGCGTTCAAAATCGCAGGTTCTATGGGCTTCAAAGAAGGCTTTATGAAGGCGAAACCAGTTCTGCTGGAGCCTATCATGAAAGTTGAAGTTGAAACACCAGAAGACTACATGGGTGACGTTATCGGTGACCTAAACCGCCGCCGTGGTATGATTGACGGTATGGAAGATATGACTACCGGCAAAATCGTACGTGCTCAGGTACCATTATCTGAAATGTTTGGTTATGCTACTGACCTGCGTTCTCAGACCCAAGGTCGTGCTTCTTACTCTATGGAGTTCCTGAAGTACAATGAAGCGCCGAGCAACGTCGCTCAGGCTATTATCGAATCTCGTAAAGCTAAATAAGTTTTTCGGGTTTAATATCTAGATTCAGCTCCCTCCCCTATGATGAGGGAGCGATATTAAGGAATAGAGTCGTGTCTAAAGAAAAATTTGAACGTACAAAACCGCACGTTAACGTTGGTACTATCGGCCACGTTGACCACGGTAAAACTACCCTGACTGCTGCTATCACTACTGTACTGGCTAAAACCTACGGTGGTAACGCTCGTGCATTCGACCAAATCGATAACGCGCCAGAAGAAAAAGCGCGTGGTATCACCATCTCTACTTCTCACGTAGAATACGACACCCCAAGCCGCCACTATGCGCACGTTGACTGCCCAGGCCACGCCGACTATGTGAAAAACATGATCACCGGTGCGGCTCAGATGGACGGCGCAATCCTGGTAGTTGCTGCGACTGATGGCCCAATGCCACAGACTCGTGAGCACATCCTGTTAGGTCGTCAGGTAGGCGTTCCTTACATCATCGTATTCCTGAACAAATGTGACATGGTAGACGACGAAGAGCTGCTGGAACTGGTTGAGATGGAAGTGCGTGAGTTGCTGTCTCAGTACGATTTCCCAGGCGACGACACTCCGGTTATCCGTGGTTCTGCGCTGAAAGCGCTGGAAGGCGATGCCGAGTGGGAAAGCAAAATCCTG
>NZ_PUWT01000003.1:0-85913 GCF_002968995.1 Photorhabdus hindustanensis | reverse complement strand
CCGTTGCTGGCGCTGATGGGAGAAAACAGAGGAACGGAGGGCATGAAAGCCGACAGCACGCTGAATTTACAAACCTTCCTCACGCGGGTAACCGAAGTGCGGCTGAAACTGCAACAGATGAACAACAGTGATGACCCGCCGGCAATGGCGAATGCGTTGGCTAAGACGGTCTTTGAAGGGAAAAGCACCGATTTGACCGATACACAGGGCTACGGTCGTCTGATAGCCGCCAGTCTGGGGGGACAATGGCGGGGTTTTGGTCAGGCAATGTTTGTGGAGCCATTAACGCAGGCGTGGCAGGGCGTACTGAAACCGGCGGAAGCGAATCTGAACACCCAGTGGCAGAGGGCGATAGTCGACAACTGGAACCGGGCATTCGCGGGTCGTTACCCGTTTGCCAGAGGGGAAAGTGAAATCTCATTGCCGATGTTGGGGCAGTTTATTCGGTCGGATTCGGGGCGGATAGAGCAGTTTTTGACGCGTCAGTTAGGCGGAATAGTGCATAAAGCGGGGAACCAGTGGGTGGTGGATGAGGTAAATGGTCAGGGCGTACAGGTTAACCCGGATTTTTTGAAAGCGATAAATCAGCTTAGTCAGTTATCGGACCTGCTGTTTGCCGATGGCAGTCAGGGGCTGCGGTTTGAACTGCGGGCCAAACCGGTTCGGGATGTAGCGGAAACCGACCTGACGATAGATGGACAGCAATTGCGCTATTTTAACCAGATGGAAAGCTGGCAGAGTTTTCGCTGGCCGGGCGAGACCGATGAACCGGGGGTGACGCTGATGTGGACCAGTGTCAATACTGGGGCGCGGTTGTTCGGTGATTATCAGGGAAACTGGGGGTTGATCCGCTGGTTGGAGCGGGCGAAAGCGGAAAGGCTGGATGAAAGCCGTTACCGCCTGATATTTACTGCCCCGGATGGATTACCGTTGACCTGGATTTTGCGTACAGAATTAGGCGAAGGGCCGCTGGCATTATTAAAATTGCGCGGATTTAAATTGCCGAAAAATATCTTTGCGGTAAAACCGGGTAGTCACAGGACAATATCAGCGGTAAATGACGATGACCTGATAGCGGAATAATGCATGCTATTGGGGATAAATGAAGAAATAGCGTAATCGTTAACTTTTTTCGTTAATATAATAACTGCCATAATAGATATTGCTACAGACATTCCGATAAAGATATTTGGTTATATTGTTGATAAGCATGATGATGCTTTTCTCAATGAAGAGGAAATACTGCTATGGGATTTTTTGATGTGATTAAATATCTTGTTATTCGTATTGCAGGAATGAGAATGATTCTTCTTTATAGTGATGAGGTAAATGAAATTTAAAAAGGAGTGATAAGATTAAAGCGGATATAATTTATTGAATAGGATGAAAATAGATGTTGTTATCATAGGAATATGATTATAACAGCGTATTCAGGTCGCCTTCATTTTATGGCAATCAATGTCAGTTTAGTTTTGTCAATAAATGTCATTTTATTGTCATGAAGTTTAAATTATTCTGTTCGACATGCTGTTATATCGGTGGTGATAAGGGGTGTGCATTAAGAATCGTATTTTTTTTGAAAAAAAAGAGTTGATTTTTATAAGCACCCGCCGAGAAGATAGGGAAATTCAGAAATCGCTCATTCTGTTTATGCATGATTTATTGCGAAAAGGTGAGCGGCCTGTGTAAATATCTTCGTCCCGGTTAACTACCGGTTGGGAAATATCTGTGTGGGTTATTCCCCGGTATGACGATAATGACATGCCGAACTTTTATTAGTTTTGTGTTGTTTGCCAATGACCGTAGAAATTATTAATAACGTCGCCAGTATTGGAGACACCATAGAGTAAATAGGAGTAGGTATTTAAAGATGAAAAAACAACAATTGAGGCTGGCAATTTTATGCCTGCTACTGGTCGCCTGTAGCCAGTTTCCGGCACAGGCGGGAGTAATTATCGCCATTAATCATACCAAATGGGCGATTAACCGGTTCACTGTGGATGATCAAGCGGGTATCGACATTATCGGCCCATATCAGGGTGGTGGTGGTGGTTGCTGCTATCGAGCCCCAGATAAGTGGCGGCCCGGGATGACGGTTAAAGTGGATTGGGAGACGGGTGTAGGGGAAATGGATGGTTTCCCAGGTTTTGGAGATGATGAGAAATATTTAGCGTGGCAAAAGAAAATGGATACTTATAAACGCCAGCATAGCAAAGTAGTGCCTGTACCTGATTATACCGGGCAGCGTACCTGCGGTATTACAGTGCATTTCTTACCCTGTGATCAGGTCAAAGTTACCACCTCGTGTAACACCTACGGTAGTCCTCACTACCCGATTAAAGAACCCTTGCAAATGAAGGAGCCAAAAGTATGTCCGAAGTAATGCATACAGGCACCTCAAGTCCAGATTATCACTAATGTGAAGAAGTAGAAGATGAAAAAACAACAATTGAGGCTGGCGGTTTTATCCCTGCTGTTGGTCGTCTGTAGCCAGTTTCCGGCACAGGCGGGGATAATTATCGCCATTAATCATACCAAATGGGCGATTAACCGGTTCACTGTGGATGATCAACCGGGTATCGACAGTATCGGACCATATCAGGGCGGTGGTGGCGGTTGCTGCTATCGGGCTCCAGATAAGTGGCGTCCGGGGATGACGGTTAAGGTGGATTGGGAGACCGGTGTCGCTTTTTCCGACGATTTTCCCGGCTATGAAAATAGAGAGAAATATCTGGAATGGGATAGAAAAATCAGAGCTCAGAAGCGCCAGCATAGCCAGGTAGTGCCGGTTCCTTATTATCAGAATGGTGGTGATACCTGCGGTATTACGGTGCACTTCCTACCCTGTGATCAGATAAAAGTTACGACCTCGTGTTATGCCTACGGTAGCCCGAACTACCCGATTAAAGAACCCTTGGAAATGAAGGAGCCAAAAGTATGTCCGAAATAAAGCATCATGATCTGGTCTGGTTGCCAGCCCCTTTTCCGGCTCAGGGGCGGTTGCCTGCCAAAAGTTATCTGTTGGTGGAAAACTGTCAGCAACAGGACAGTCAGGAAAAAGCTTATTATCAGGAACTTTGTCTGGCTGCCAATCGCCGGGTGATCCGTCCCTGTTGTAATACGTTGCATGTCAGCCTGTTTTTTGACGGCACAGGCAATAATTTATATAACGACCTTTATCAGGTTGTTCCTAACCATCCGACCAATGTTGTCCGCCTTTTTCAGGCGACGATTGGGGCGGGTTATGCCGGCGGGGCATCAGGTAAGCCGTTACTGGATAATATTGAGAGCACCGGAAGAAAGTACTTTAAGTATTATATTCCCGGTGTGGGAACTCCTTTCCCGGAAATTAATGAACTGGATTACAGTAAATTGGGGCTGGCGACAGCTAGCGGAGGAGAGGACCGGATCAATTGGGCATTACTGCGGTTGATTGATGTATTAAAGCGCGTATTGGTAAACGACACCATTGATGATGATGTTTGTCAAAAATCCCTGAAAGCGATGGCAACCACATGGAATATGCTGGAGTTAGGTGGCAGTAATAACCGCTATGAGGAGTTTTATAAGCAGTTTGCGAGCTTAAAACGTGAACTGAGGATAGCCCGCAGTCAGCCGGGGTGGGGTAAGTGTAAGTTGTTGGGCATGAAATTGTATGTGTATGGTTTTTCCCGTGGGGCTGCGGAGGCACGGACTTTTGTTAACTGGCTGACCGAGCTGCTTCCACCATCGAGAGAAGCAGGGCAGAAACCGGCTCAGTGTCTGCAACATAAACACGATACAGACCCGGATAGTAATTTACCCATCAGCGTAGAATTTCTCGGATTGTTTGACACGGTGGCGTCGGTCGGGGTGCCCCATATGATCCCCGTTGTTGAAGGTCATATGGCCTGGGCGGACGGCACGCAGGAACTGCCATCGGAGGAGACTTACGGTGGTCTGGTGAAACGTTGTGTGCACCTGGTCTCGACCCATGAACAGCGGTTGTGTTTCCCGATGGATTCCATTCGCCGTTCGGATGGCACTTACCCGACAGGCAGTACCGAGGTGATTTATCCCGGCGTGCATTCTGATTTGGGGGGTGGTTATCCACCGGGAGAACAAGGTAAGGCGATAGGTAAAACCGATGGTTTGTTGTTATCACAGATTGCTCTGCATGAAATGTATGCGGCAGCATTTGAAGTTGGCGCTCCTCTGAAAGTGCCCAAAAATGCTTTACCACAAGAATTATCTCAAGACATTTGGCGTTCAATGCCGCTTGATCTTGGTTCCGAATTCTTTATTTCAACAACATTATCTGAGCGCTTCAACGCCTGGCGCCAAGTTACATTAGGTTTGGAGATGCCCAAACAACCCCTGTCAGATGAAGACGCGGCTCGTTTTGAACCGGTGCGGGCCTCTGTGGCATTGGAACAGGCGATGCAAAACCAGATGAACTGGCTGACGGCCTGGCGTATCAATCGCTACGCCAACGGCATGCTGCTCGGTGCGCCGTTTTTTCATGAGGCTCCTAATCGTGATGCGAAAAAGGCGCATTATGAACAGAGTGAACAGGCACAAAAAGCGGCGCAACAGCAGGTCGAGGCTAAACGGAAAGCGCAGTGGAATGAATTTTTTCGCGATGGAGGAAAGACGCCGCCGTTGTTAATGCAGGGAGTGCCGGATTTCGACCCGGAAACCGCCCAGAACCAGTTGCGGGAAGCGGCAGCGGAATTTCGCAGCGACTACCACGGTGACCAGCGGGAACAACACAGTGGGTGGCAGTTTCTCGTCGATACCGTGCCACGTCAGGCAATTTACATGTTGGATGATCATGATGACCTTCTGGAGTATCTACAAATGAAAGCGGCGGGAGAGCGGTTGGTCAAACAGCTTTTTCGGCCTGTTCCGGCGGCAAAACCCGGTCAACAGGAATCGCCCGAGTCATTGTTGATCGCCTTATATGATAATCAGGTTCACGATTCCCGTGCCTGGTTTATGTACTCGACATTCGGTTCACGTGAACCGCTGGGAGGTTATTTCCGCTACCGAATAATTTACTTCGGTACAATTTGCAGCAGACCGCTGTCACTCCTGTCGGTGGCTGGCACTGTGGCGGGATTCGTGTCGCCAGCGCTAGGCGGTATACTGTCTTCCTTGAAACAGAAAAAAGTCGCCAACACGGTGGTGGAGGTTGTCGACAAAGTGTCCGAGAGCCTCGCCACTGAGCGGGAAGTGACCGTGCAGTATTTAACTTCCGGCGATCTGATCACCCTGTTGGCAGGACCGGAGTATAGAAAAGCGTTCACCCATAACGTGGGCGAAATGACCCGTCAGCAGAGGGAATTTCTCAAAGAGCGGCGGTTGCAAATGACCAAAGATAATCTCAAAGCGCGTTGGGCGGGAAAAACGTTGGAACCGACCCCATTCAAGGAGCCTGAGAAATGAAAAACGTAATTCGTCAATGGTGTTGATACGGCGTGAGATTGAATAAGAAAATACCTTACTCATTTTATTCACTATCGTAGCAATTTATACCCTGTAGCAGTGATATTTCCCTGCCTTTTATTATCTCGTTTTAACCTGAAAAGGAAAATTAAATGAAAACTGAAATATTATCCAATATGCAGACTCGTTGTGTCGGGAATTATCTGATTGATATTCCCTTAGCATTTGAAAACATCATCAATAATGAGATATTTATTGGTGATGCAAAAATAGAAACCAAGCGTATGCATTTATCCGCATTTGAACAGCGAATAGAGATAAGAGAGCAAAAATTAAGGACGACTAAAACGGCCGATTTGAAAGATCTGCCCTTTTTAAAGAAGACTTATCATCTCCAGGGAAATTTATATGGTGTGATTTTTGATAGAAATAACAGTATCAGTGAGCCCGGTTTTACCCGAGTATTAGAAGCCCATTTATATGATAATGGGGTTGCTTTTATTATAGAAATGAAGTTTACAGAGATATCAGATGATAAATACAGTTATTCAAGGGACCGTTATATAAAATCTGGATTGACCGAAAGCCAATATAAAATGCTTTCTCAGACTCTGGACAAAATGCAAAAGCTAATTGCCAGAATCAGTGGCAGAAAGGATAGCGATATTCCGACAGAGGCAGGAATCTGTATCCCTGATGGTTTTATTGCCGACTATAATAATGAAAAAGAAAGTATAAAGTTTGTCTATCAAGGAAATCAGGATGATAATTTCACATTTAGTCTTGAAGTCATTAATGACCTTAAAGGGGAAGGGATTTTACTTGAACATATTGGTGAAATTGAAAGGGATTGGTTCGTTAACTATGGCAGGATAATAAGAGAAGGAGAAAGAGAGATAAATGGGATACATGGCGCGGAGTTGTTAGCGGTAGGTCTGCAATCTTTTGATAATAATCCTCGTTATCAATTTGATTTTATTGCAAATGATATGGTATTGGATGATAAAAAAGTTTGTATTGTCATTATGTTAATGAATTACCAGTTACCTGCAACGCCATATACCGAAGATGAATTGATCACATTTTGGGATACAATAACGAAAACTTTTCGTAGAAGGCCGGATGCTTTCGAATAGTAATAAAGTGAGAGAGATAGTGTTTTAAATAATTCACTAATGGGAGGTGCAAGGTGTTATGGCTTTTTTTGCTAATGGTTTTTTTGCTTTATATGTTGGTTTTTAGTCCGGCAATATTGGTTATTGATATACTTATCATTCGTCGGATAATTAAACGTGGAAGGTGGAAAAAATATAAAATTGTGTTATTTTTGATTCCTGGCGTGTTCTTGATGAGTATCTTGATTGCCGGTGTGGGCTTTTTCACTAATATGTTGTTTGTTGATTTATGTGGCTATTTATATAACTATTTTAGTTGAGGTAATAATTTAAAAATCAATGACAAGGTATTTCGGTATGAAACATTGCCTTTGAATATTAATTGCTTATTGCGTGATTGCTCTGGCAATAAAATAGAGAATGTCGTTATGTCTGGCATTGTTTTTAGGTGATATCAGACTACGGCTATTTTTTTTTCTAATATTTTATTTCCCTTCTTATTTATTCTGAACGGGAAACGGTATTTTTTTAATAACTCTTTTGGAGGAACATCCTATGGATGATTTAACCCTGCGCTATTATGAGGCAGAAATGCGCTATTTGCGTGAGGCAGGTAGAGAGTTTGCTAAGGCTCATCCTGACCGGGCGGCTGCGCTTAATCTGGATAAAATCGGTATGCGCGATCCTTTTGTGGAGCGTCTGTTTGAAGGTTTTGCCTTTATGATCGGGCGCCTGCGTGAGAAGCTGGATGATGACTTGCCGGAGTTGACGGAAGGGTTGGTTAGCTTGTTGTGGCCGCATTACCTACGCACGATTCCGTCCCTTTCCATTGTTGAATTTGGGATGGATTGGGCACAGTTGAAAAATTCGGTACAGGTGAAAAAGGGTTTTGAAATCCTTTCGCAACCGATCGGCCCAAGCAAGACCCGGTGTCGTTATACCACGACTCAGACGGTTCAGTTGCTGCCTCTGGCATTGACCGACGCTTCCCTGCAAGAAGAACCCAATGGACGTTCCGTTATTCGATTGCGTTTTAGCTGTGGAACATTGGTGGACTGGCGCCAAATTGATTTGAGCCGTTTACCGCTGTATCTCAGTGCCGACAGCCCGCTGGCCTGTGCATTGCATCGGGCGTTTACGCTGCAAACACAGCAACTTTACCTGCGTTTACCCGGTCAACCTGATCGTCAGCCATTTGAAGGCCGATTCTCTCCAATGGGGTTTGGCGAAGAGGAGAGGTTATGGCCGAAAGGGGAAAGTTCGTTTAGTGGTTATCAACTGCTGCTGGAATATTTCACTTTCCGTGAAAAGTTTATGTTTGTTACGCTCTGTGGGCTGGAAAAGTTGACTCTCCCCGAGAGAACGCCGTGGTTTGAGTTGGATGTGGTTCTGCGTGAAAGTTGGCCCTGTGATTTGCCATTTGCTGCCGAGCATATCCGTTTGCACTGTACCCCGGTGATTAACCTGTTTCGATTGGAATCCGATCCGCTTCAATTATCACCATTGCAAACTGAGTATTTGCTGTATCCGGTACGCTTTCAGGATGGGCATACCGAGGTTTATTCCGTGGATGAGGTCTCCTCTTCAAAACGCGAGGGCCGCCGGTATGTGCCGTTCAGTAGTTTCCGTCATAAAGGCGGCATGTGGCGCCATGACGCACCGGAGTGCTACTACCATACCCGAGTGAAACGAGGGCCGTCAGGTCTGTGTGACACCTGGATTATTCTGGGTGGAGCGGATTTTGATGATAATGAACTGTATGAAAAAGAAGTTCTGTCACTCACGATGACCGGCACCAATGGTCAACTGCCTCGTAGGGCATTGCAGGATACGTCGTTGGATACCGCCGTTAATCCTCCGTTGGCGGAATTTACGGTACGTAATCTGTGTGAACCGACATTGCCCTGCTATCCGCCAAATCGGGACCGTTTCCACTGGCGAGTGCTCAGCCATCTTGGTTCTAACTTTCTTAGCATGATGGATAACCCGGAAGTGCTGCGCGGGACGTTGGCCCTGTATGACTGGACCGACAATGAGATGAATTATCGCCGTCTGGAGGCGATTGTCGCAGTGAAGCATTCGCTGATTGAGCGATTTGAGCAGGGATGTTTGCGGCGGGGCGTACACATTGAAGTGACTCTGGATAGCAACGGCTTTGCAGGCAACGGTGATATCTGCTTGTTTGGCGAAATGCTCAGCCGTTTCTTTGCCTTGTACACCGATATTCATCTGTTTAACCGACTTACGCTGATTTTACAACCTACGGGGGAACGACTGTTATGGGAAGAACAACACTGTCAGAACATTCCCGGCTGATGGCGATGTTGGAAGCTGACATTTCGACACTCGATTTCTACCAGTTCTGCCAGATCATTGAACGTGCAGTCCCTGAGCGGCCGCCACTGGGTAGTACGGAAAATCCGGCTGATGATGCGATACGTTTGCGGCCTCATCCGGGTTTGGGATTTCCCGTCAGTGAACTGAAAGCGATAGAAACTGACAGTGAACATCCAGAGCGTCCACCGACGGCCAGAACAGCGTTTATGGGGTTATATGGGGTGGATTCTTTGTTGCCGACCGCTTACCTGAACGATATCGCTCAGCAAAGGGAAGGGAATGAAACAATCGAAGCCTTTCTGGATATTTTTAACCACCGGATGTTCACCCAGTTTTACCGTATCTGGCGTAAATACTCTTATCCGGCGACTTTTGCTACCGGAGGAACCGACAGAACATCCCAATGTTTGCTTGGGCTGATTGGCTTAGGGATACCGGGTAGTCAGCAACAGATAGCCACGCCGATGTCTCGTTTTCTGGCGTTGCTCAGTGTTATGCGTCTGCCAACTCGAACCGCTGAAGGTGTATCGGCGCTGGTGGCATTGTTGGCGCCGAAAACCCGGATCGTGGTGACGCCCTCTTGCCCACGACAGATCCATCTCATGCAACCGGCGAGTCTTTCAGATATTCACCGAATTTCCCTGTCGCAGCGCACCGTGCTAGGCAGAATGGGCATTGATATCAATAGCCAGTTATTGCTGGCGCTGCATACGGATTGCCCGGATGAAGCTCGGGGCTGGTTGCCGGGCGGGCAGTTGTACAGCGATTTTTTGGTGTTGCTGCGGGTTTATCTGGGCTGGCGATACCAAGCCGTATTGCAACTGACTCTGCCAACTCGCATATTGCCGCCGCCGATATTAGGTGGTCAGCCTGTTCAGTTAGGGCTGACAGGGGTATTAGGTTTAAAAGTTGAAGAGGCGGCAGTGCCTGACAACATTACGCTGAATCTGGGAGGTTATCAGGGGATATCTCCAGACAATAATCAAGATAAAGGAGAAGACTATGTTAGTTATACCTTTTTATAAGGTTGCGTCGGTGATGACGGCGATAATATTACTATTGGCAGGGGGCGGTTTGACTCAGACGGTGACTGATGGCACGGCAGCGGCCATTCACTCCCCTTTTCATAAGCAGGTGAAGACGTTGCATCTGGATTTTATTCCACGGGCAGCGGTCAATACCGACGCTGAAGAAAGTGCTGCTCTGTCCGTTCCGGCATTGGTTCGGGTTTATCAGTTGCGAGATAACAAAGCTTTGACCTTGTTGCCTGAAAAGGAGCGAATAAATGAAAAAACCTTCTCTGTATGAAAGCCTTTTCGGCAATTTTAATTGTGGTCTGGAGTTACATCAGGTGAGTGAAGAAGATCAGGTAATTTTGTCGGTATTAGACAATATGCAGCGTATCCTCAATAGTCGTGCCGGTTCGCTTACCCATCTGCCCGATTATGGTCTGCCTGATCTCAACACCATTCTGCGAGGGTTGCCCGCGTCGTCGCAGCGCTTGATCTCGACAATTGAACACACGTTGCTGACTTATGAACCGCGTTTGAAGCAAGTCAATGTGACGTTATTGCCGGAGCTTGCTCCGGGGCATCTGCGTTATGTCATCAATGCTGAACTCAAAGGTGTAGGGCTGGTGCGTTTCAGCACTGAGTTTGTGCCGGAAGGGAATGTGTTGATCCGCCATTTACGCCAGCAAGGGTATATGGATTAGGTATTTGTGTGTGTTTTGTTACTCGTGTCGTAAATGATCATTTGTAATACAAAGTGAAGGCTTGCCATTGTTGTGCAAGCCTTTGGTAGTTTAAGAGAGAATTCGCTCTAGAAAATCTAAAGCTGATTGAGTACTAGATAATTCAGCATCAACACTGTCACCATTCATGTACTTAACATGGATTAGAAATGTATTGAATATTAGGTGATTGGGAATGAGCGTGCTGTTGTATGTAGCAATAAAGTCTTTAGCTTCCTTTAAAGTTTGAAATTTAAAGTCATGCCCATACAAAGGGGTTATAACTACATATTTGAGTGTTTTTTGTATTTTCCATTCCAATGCTTTTGTAAATTTTTCAATGTTTGCCTTATTTGAGTTAAAAATACTAGATTTAACTATTTCAAGTTGATCTTGTTTAAGTCGTTCAATAAGTGCAACTTTTTCAGCAAGGATTATTTCTGAGGTATCTTCATCAAAAGCCATATCAATCCCGGCTAAAGCGAATGCTGAAACAATATCTTTATAATGAATATACAGAACCTGAAAACCACAACTCTCAAGTTGTTTCAAGGAAGGTTCTGTAAATTCTCCGGCGAGTATTGCGCCTTTGAAAGGACATTCAAGTTGATATTTACTTACAATAGGAAGAACGGCACCTTGAATTTCCTGAGCTTTATTTTTTGAATGTTTGGTATATCGACGCCATGCTGATTCAATGAAGGCGACGGGTCTTCCTAATGTTGTTGCTGAACCAGAATACTCAAATACGAAATCTAAGTCATGAGTGTTTCCATAAGTATCTTCCCAAGTTATTTTTTTTCCTTTGCGTGCTTTTCTTGGTTGTCCAACAACATCAAGATATAAGTTTGTCTTATTTGCTATATCTTGTAATAAAGGAACGAATAAATTTTCGAGTATGTTCCCAATGAGTTGCCCAAGTTTGTGAGATGGAGATATGGCCATATTCTTACCCTTCAACCCATAAACGACCTTCATGTAAAGGTACTGTATGTGTTCTATTTTTCCATTTAACATTCCTATCTCTTAGCTTTTCAAAGCTAAAAGAGGAAAAACCGGCAGAAACAGCAAGTTCCCCAAGCCATTTTTCAGCAGGAACATGTATACCGTATGGTGCGGAGTCACCAATAACAAAGCAGGCTTTTGAATCTTTCTCCATATTTTTACGAATATTTATCCATATTTTGGCGATGTCTAAAAAATAAGCTGCAATCATGGTATGGTAGGATTTTTTACCGCCTTTACTATGCCTTATTATGTCTAACTTTTTGGTTACATCAGATATTTCATCTTTTATTGGATAGAGAAGTGGATTGCTAAGAACTTCATCCAAGTCGATTTTATCTGAAGACGAGTGCTGAGAACATGATCTCATCAGTGAAGGTCTGACAACATCTTTGAGGTCTCCCCAGCCATTTATCTCCCCCCAAAACATCATCTCTAGTCTTGTTGCGTCTGCGTAATCATAGTTATTAGGGTATGGCGGTGATGAAATTAGCAAGTTACACTTTTCTGCTTTAAACGGTTGCCTCACATCTTTGTGTTCAATATGTGAGTAGCTCTGCCAACCTGACGAAATTGCATGAAGCATATCGGCTCTCATCATTTCAAGCTTCCCAGAGAAAGCTTCGAAGGGATCTAGCACTTTAGATTTGGATTTATTAGGTAATACATATTGCCACTGAGCTGTGCCCACATGGCTACATGCTCTCAATATTGATGTTATGTTTAGCCTGATCAATTCCCAGATCGGTTCAGCATTAGATAATTTTTCATATGCAATTTTTAATCGTTCAAGTTTGTTAAATGAATCAACGGAGTAGCATTTCCCTAAAAGGTTATTTTCGTTGTAGTGAATAGGATCGGGCATTGTCTTTAAAGACGATGCGTATGCGATAAGCTCTTCTCCTGCATCATTTAGGTCATTCGTATCTAAATACCAAAGCTGTTTAGCTCTTGCGATCCTTGCTACAAAGGGATGTCCCTCAAATCCGAAAGAGCTAACATTAAAAAAATCGGCTGCAATGTTGGTTGTACCTGAACCAGCAAAAGGTTCAAGAATTATCGCTTTTTTACCCATTTCGTCTTGAAATTTTAAAATCTCAGAATTCACCCACTCAGCCGAAAAACCAGCGGAATAGCGAAACCACCGGTGAACAGGGAGTTTCATGTTATCGGTAAAAGTTCCTGAGCGAGCTGTTTTTTTGAGCATAAATCTTTTTGTCATTTCGTGTTGGTGTAGAAAGGACTATTGTACTCGAAAACATCTTTTATTAAGACTGTTTTTTATTCGATTATTTTGTTTCCCCATATTCATCTAGAAATAAGGTAATAACAACGATTTGAACAACAATAGCGATATTGTTAATAAAGTTGTAAAATTGTGACATAAATTAAATACAGTTTTCATATCAGATTGAATTTTAATAATAAATTTTGCGATGAGATAAACGTTTTAATGATTACAATGAATATTATCACTGGGTTTGTGGTAGGATATTTTCTGTCTGTGAGGATTCGATATTTTATCGTTTACAAGAACAATATTCCTGATATTATTTTTTACAATATCTAGGTAAATAAAATTTTAAATTGAAATATAAAGACAAGGGGATTGTTTTAATTCTTTTTACCATAATGAAATTAATTATACTGTTTCAGCGGTAGCCTTATTAATAGATCAAGGCTACCGTTTTTTCTTCTGGTACGTCCAGATTGAATTTTATTATTAGCAGCAGAGCGGTTTAATAATAAAATTGCTATGACAATAAGAATTTTTCTGGCACATAATGATGAAAATTATTCGCTAAACAGTATTCCTCCAGTTGTTGACTAGAATGAATACCTATCTTGCCATATATCCGAGACATATAAGTTTCAACGGTATGGTGAGAAATATTTAATTTCTGTCCAATCTGTTTCCTGGTGTATTTCTGTAAAAAGAAGAAAATGATATCCCATTCACGCGGCGTAAAAATATCGCTTGGTGGTTGGAGCATAATTGATGCCGGTAGTTTTTTATAATATTGATGCAAGTAAGACAATGAATACTCTTTGGCTTCCCAACAATGGTACATGATGCCGATACAATGTCCATTTTCATGATAAAAAGGTGATTTTTCACAGAAAAAAGATGACAAAATTTGATTTTGTCCGAATATATGTGTCTCAATTGAACATATTCTTTGCTCTGTTGCCATGACTTTTTTATCTTGAATAATAAATTCCTTAGCAAATTCAGCTCCGTCCCAAGGAAGTTCATGATCATGAAGCCCTTCGTAGTCAAATGATGCTTTAAAATTATGAATATATTTCTTGGTTGCTGAGTTTCCATAAATAAAATTTGAAGAACTATCTTTTATTCCCCACGGTTCATTGCTGATTTCCATTGTATTGATGATTTGAGGTGATATCGTACAGTTCTTCATAAAAACTCCTTAATAGTTTTCAGCTTAAATAAACATTCTACTTTTGGATTTCCTGGTGCTTTCTGGGGTATAGCAATAAAATTAAATTTTTTCATAATAATTTTCTAGTTTTATATGTTATGGCAGACTGGATTATTGTTTTAATTTCTTGTTTATTATATTTAAAACAATAGTTTATATAGTAATATCCAGCAATTTGTTAGCTCAAAAGTACATTTGTTAGTCGATTGATTATCTTACAAATTCAGAATAATTCTAAGGAGGTTTATGATTATAAGGTGTTCTGCAATCAAATAATTCCTCAATATTATGAGTAAATTCTTTTGTTGCTGAATTACCATAAATAAAATATGAAGAACTACTTTTTACGCCCCACGGTGTATGACTTATTGCCATTGCGTTAACAATTTGAGGTGATATTTCATAGTTCTTCTGCATAAAAACTCGGTTGTTATTTAGGAGTTAAGGAAATATTCTGCTTTCTGGATGTACAAATCTTTCTGGTACGTAAAGATCATAATCATTTGTGCGGCAATAATCTTCCAATTGATGACTAGAGTGAACACCAATTCTTTTATATATTCGCGAGAGATGGGTTTCAACCGTACGATAGGAAATATCTAGCATCCTACCCATCTGCTTACTGGTATATTTTTGTAACAGAAGAAAAATAACATCCCATTCCCGTTGCGTAAATAGATCAGTTGGTGGTTGAAATAATATAGACGAAGGAAGTTTTCCATGAAATAGACGGGTAAATGAGAAATCTTGAGCTTCCCATCCGTGGAAAATGACGCCGACACATTCGTTATCATCATTATAGAGTGGATATTTTTCACAAAAATGAGATGATAGAAATTTATCTTTCCCATACATATGAGTTTCAAGCGAACATAATCTTGTTTGTTTCTCCATTACACTTTGATCGTGAATAACGAATTCTTTTGCAAACTCAGCCCCATCCCAAGGAATTTCATCATCATATCGCCCTTCATAATCAAATGAGCCTGAAAGATTTTGAATATATTTAAATGTTTGATTACCAAAAATCCAGCACGAATTTTTATCTTTGATTCCCCAAGGTTCATTACTTTGCTGTAAAGTATTAATGACTTGAGGTGAGATAACTAGCTTATTGGTTTTTCTCATAATGAGATCCTATTGTGTAGTTAATGGCTTATAAATTTATAACTCCCTGCTACCAATAGTGAGAAATCTTTCAGGAATATATAGATGATAGTTATTTTTCTTACAGAAATCTGCTAACTCTACATGAGGTGATAAGTCAAATTTCTGATAAATTGACTGAATATGATTAACGACATCTTCTGTGCTCATCATTAATTCTTGACTGATGCTCTCTTCATCTTGTGAGCGTAAAGTCAGAAAAAGGACTTCCCACTCGGTTTGTGTCAGAATATTATTCGGTGGCATAAATTCCAGGTTTGTTGGCGATATTCTTTCATAATAGTAAGAAACAGAAAAATCTTGAGCCTTGTACATATGAAAGAAGATCCCAATGCAATCATTATTCTCATCAAAAAGGGGAAATTTATCACAAATATAGCTTTGTTTAATGTTATTTTCTCCAAACTGATGCGTTTCCAATGAAGTGACGCGCTGCATAGTCTGGATGGCTTTTTGGTCCTGACGGTGGAATTCTTCTGCATGTTCAGCAACAGGTGAAGGTAATTCACCCATAGAAAGCCCTATAATATCGAAATCTTTAGGAAGGTTGAGCAGTTGATAGAAAGCAGGGTTAGCATAAATAAACCTTGATTGGTGATCTCTGGCACCCCAAGGTTCATTGCTTTTATCCCACATCATGGTTAATTGTGGCGTAATAAGAGTGGATTTGTTTCTTATATTTGACATAGTAACTCCTAAATTTCGATTTAAATTGTTATCTGAACAGTTGTGTTTTCGATTATGTCTTAGTCGGACAGCTATATAATAGGATATAATGCTTTTCTCGTCAAAAAGCGTATGTTTATTAATTGAATTTTTACTATTTTATAATGAAACTTTAAATGACAATGAATATAACTATATATACTATTTTAGATGTGGATTATTTTTGTGTTTATTGAAAGAGCGATTGGAGACTGTTGCTGTGCCTGATATCCGCCATTTTTTAGCTGGAAAACAGGCATCATTGGTGGTCAATAAGTACAGATTATACTCAAAACTATCAGCATTCTAGCTGTTTTCAATTGATAAATAATTATTTGTCCTAATGCTTAAGGGCTTTTTTTTTAAATTATTTTATTTACTCTTCTTTGTAATAAAGAAAAAATCTGAGCAGTAGCGTGAAAAAAACGGTAGTTTTTGAACACATTTTTGATGTGACCTAAAGATTGAACTCAATAAATTACGTCTGTTGTGTTAAGTATATATTCTTAGTTTTTCATATTGTTTGTGCTAACTACCCTTATTAAAGGGTAGCTGGCAGTAGTTACACTTATTGGGATTAAGTAGTAAATACTTAATGAATGATGCTAACATAAATTTGGTTTTTTCTATTTGAATTTAATTTTTTCTTAATGCGATCCGTTACTTCACATGTATAACACGCAAGTTTGACGGGAAGTGAAAAGATCATATCGTTACCTTCGATCTAAGGTACAGTTATGAATTTGATAACTATATCGTCCTTTTTAGAGGATTAGCGGGGGATAGGAGGAGGCTATATGTCAATAAGATTGGTAAATCCTGAAAAGGTTAATGAGGTTTTTGCTCATTTGAATGGAAGCTCAGATAATCATACCCTTTATGTTGCGTTAATGAATGGGGTTGATATTACTGACCAGATAAAAGGATTGTTACTTTCGCCAGGTTATCGCATGGTTCGTATTGATGGTCGATTTGGTAATCGTATCAGTCAATCCCACTTCGAACTTGCGTTGGTTAATGATATGTCTAAAGAGGTCGCCTATTATAATCGAGTAGTTATACAGCCAAATGTGGTAGTGACTTGTCGTCCAGTAACACAAATTCTTGTTTGGCGTATTCTGAAACGTGAACATCGAACGGTTTTGCATGAACTGGCTGGTCAGGTGTTCTTCGGTTACTTGCTCGAATCTTATAATGTGATTGTGTCGGATATGAACCAGACTCATGACGGTATTTCTTTTTGGCAGGCCCGTATGTACGACGCGCTGGCGTATAATATGCATGTTTATGCTTATGATATGATTACCTGTGAGTTGCGTAAGATTTTGACCCAGAATGATGTTAGTCGCCAAGAATCTTGGTTATGGGGAGATCCTGAACATCATCAGAATAGATTGGCAATTATTTCGAAAAGTGAATTACCCATCCAATAGACCCACTTTGCGCTGAGGGTCCCCACAAATTAGTGAAAAGGAGGGGCTAATTCCCCTCCTACTTTTAAAGAGAGGATTGTATGGTAAACAAAGAGAAAAAATTAATATTTCTTATTATTCTAATCGTATCTATATTGACTTCTTGTGTAGGTTTTGTGATTCATGTTATCAACTCCGAGTGGGTAGTTCCTTATATAAGGAATGAAGTAAGCAATATAACTGTAGCTCCGTCTTGGGATGTTAGATATCTTGCTGCATTAACAAGTTTAGAGACAGGACTGGGTATAACATTTTTATATATTCTCATAAAAAAGAGTCTTCCTACATATACCTCTATCACAAGAGGTATCCTTATGTGGTTAATTGAATTAGCAATCATGGGACGGCTTGTTAGGCAACCATTGATGGACTATGCTATAGGAAATCCATTTACAATATCTGTTTTACAGAATTCAGTATCATGGATTAACTGGTTTTTTATTTGCCTTATAACCACTTGTTTATATGACTATCTAATTAAGATTTGGTGCCAAAATAATAATGAATGATAGTATTTTTAAAAGTTTAAATAAATAGAAGGATGAAAATAGGTGGGTTGCCAATACAATAATTAAAATTTACCCATCTTCTATTTTTTTATATTCAATAGTGTTTTTTTGATATTTTTTCTTTTTATTTTAATATTTGTATTAAAAATAAATAATAGGGTTTTGATTGAAAGTGAGATCCATTCCTTTTAAAAAAACCTGCATATTCCATTGGGATATGAATCATTTCGTTATTTTAGAAAAAGCCAATAAAAACAAATTTTTTATATTAGATCCAGAGAAAGGATCTTATCTATTAATGAAATATCAAAACATTTCACTGGAGTCGCAATAGAAATAACGTCAGCATCGGAGTTTCAGTAATCCTATTCCTTTAGGAGTTATATGAACAGATATAAATTACCGCCGGATTAATAACTAAGAGATGTCACATTTGGTAAAGACATTTGGGCAGTAAGTATAATGGGTAAAATGAAATTACAGCTATCAAGTGTTACAAGCGGGATTTTCTAATATGGGTAATATTTGATCATTTATGCGGTTGCCCTAGCGAATTACCCATCCAATAGACCCACTTTGTGGGTTTTTTCATAATCGATCTGAATGATTCCATTATAATTAACTTGCGATATATCAATCCTCACCCAACGCGTTATCCCTCATTGTAAAGTCTATAAATTGCCAGAACAGTGTTTGAAGTCTAATTTTGCTATTAATTTAACTCATTATAGTTAGTAATATTGTATTTATTGTTCGCATTTATTTATATCAGAATAATGGAAGTGAACGGTTATTTTTTTACTATAGATATTTTGTTGCAAAGAAATAAGTTAAATTTACCTACATTTCTGATGCAACAATGTTAATAATTTAACCTTAGTAATTTGATTTATGAAAATCTTTTAATAATTTTAATAAAAACAACAGGTTAATCTGTGATTTAATCTTATTTTTTACTGTCTTATTTGTATTGTTAACATCAATGTGGGGATATAGGGCAATATGTGGGGGGTAAACAGACTTTCTTGTGTATTAATATTGATTTTGAGTTTTTGCTCTATATTATTTTATTCTGATTATTCATTTAACACTATGTGTATATATAAGCTCATTATGTCTCTGAGCTTAGGTTTTTATTTCACTATATATTCTACAATCTTTGTGAATAAATTTCTTGTTAAGGGCGAAATATGTTTAAAAAATTCGAACAATCATCTTTGATATCAATCATAACAAAGGTGTTTTCTCTCATTATTGCATTGAACATAAAGTAAATAATCAATGAAATAGTAACTTAATAGAGTTAGGGTAATCTGACTAATTAGGCCAAATAATGCCATCATTGATGGCTGTCATTATATTTTTACCGTGGTAAGAACGGTGGATTCGCACTGTCCACGGAAAACTCGATTCTCAAAACCGTTGCTGTATCTGTCAGATGCAGTGGTTTTCTATTTAACCTCAACTTAAATTAAGGGATTATTTATGGGAAAATCATCAAACCGTAGTACAGAATATTTCTTTACTGGAAAATACTACGATGATGATGATGGTAATAATATTGTTGCCATCGGCGTAGGAGGAGTTATTTATGCCAAAGGAGGCGATGATCGTATTACCCTCGGATCGATTGGGGCGACGGTCTATGCTGATTCTGGTAATAAGGTTGTCAATGGCGGCGCCGGATATTTAAAAATAGTGGATAAGGAAGGTAATCTGTCAGTACATGGCGCTGCCGGTTATTCAGGTATTGATAAGAGTGGCAATGGTGATATTTCATTTGCTGGCGCGGCGGGAGGGGTTGCTATCGATCACCGGGGAAGCCGCGGTAATCTCAATTTTTCTGGGGCGGCTGCTTATAATGGCCTGAGTCGTAAAGGGCAATCTGGTGAGGTGATTTTTGAAGGTGTCGGTGGTTATAACGAATTATGGCATGAAACCAATCAGGGCAATTTAAGTTTCTTTGGCGCCGGCGCTGGTAATAAAATTGATCGTACCTGGTATGATCACTATGAGAAAAGTCACGGCGATGTGAAATTTGAAGGCGGGGGAGCCGCAAATAGTATTAGTTCACGGGTTGAAAACGGCAATATTAATTTCACAGGTGCCGGGGTGGATAATCACATTATACGTAAAGGTAGAGAAGGCAATATTATTTTGCATGGCGCCGGGGCATCAAATCGTATTGAGCGTTTGCGCCAAAGCCAAGATCAATATGGTCGGACCCACGGTAATATCGAATTTGAAGGGGCAGGGGGTTATAACCGGATTTATTCTGATGTCGCACATGGTGATATTACTTTCGATGGTGCCGGTGCTTACAATGAAATATCAAGAATCGGCGCAGATAGCGGCTCTCGTGATGGCGCTTTGGAATATGCTAAAGCCGAAGAGATTGTGTTAACGACAGCGACAATAGGGGGAAAGTGGCTCCAACAATCCCAACACCAACAGGTGATTGGGATTAAATCAACTGTCGAGCCTAATACTTATCTCTTTGCGCTGGCCGATGAAATGTACACTAAGCTGGTTAAGGTTCAACTTCAAAATGATCCTGAAACCGGTAAGCTCGGTTATTACGCTACTTCTTGGTACAAACAGGGCAATCATCTCAATAATCTTGCTACGGAGAATATCTCTTCAAGTAATGGATTTTTCGATATACGTTCCAATGGTGGTTACCGCCTCTTTAATTTAATCTTTGAGCATCATCAACCCGTTACTATTCAGCATACTGTTGAAGAAGATTTGCAGGAAAACCAGTGGGTGACTTATGCCGGTGGAACCAATGCCAGAGCAGGAGATGTCACGTTGATTGATGCCAAAATGCATGGGCATGCAATCCATTCCGGTGGTTTGATATTGGATGTGTCAGCAGTGAAATCAAACCGTCAACCGAACACTTATATCTATGCCAGGTATGTTGAGTCATATACCAAAGTGGTGATGGTTGAATTGGCGAATAATCCTGAAACCGGTGCGCTGCAATATTATGCCAGTGCTTGGTATAAAGAAGGTGATCATACCGGCAATCTGGCTGCCGAAGATTTTTCCCCTAAAAATGGTTATCGCTCAATGGATGTGGGCGGATACTCCCTAACCCATCTGCAATACAAAGTGAATTCAGTATGTCGTGTTTCTGAGCATTTAGCGCATACCGAAGAGTATAGTCATCAGGAGTTGGTGAAATTATCTACGGATATGGGTGACAGTTCCGGTGACATTAATTTTAAAGGCATGGGGGGCGGCAATGTCATTACCTCCAGTGTCACACGCGGTAATGTTAATTTTGCAGGCGCTGGTGCTGCCAATGTGATTGTGAAGCGTGGGGAACAGGGCAATCTGACATTCCGTGGCGCAGGTCTGGCAAACGTGCTGGTGCATCAAAGCCAGTATGGAGAAATGGATGTTTACGCTGGCGGTGCGGCAAACGTATTGGTCCGAATCGGTGATGGGCGGTATCTGGCTCATCTCCTGGCGATAGGTAATATCTCGATCCACCAAGGTAGTGGCGATAGCCGAGTTATCATGTTTGGTGGGTACAACACTCATAGTCAAATCGGTAATGGCAACGCCAATTGGTTAGGCGCCGGTGGTTTTAATGTGATGACCCAAACAGGTGAGGGGAAGGTCTCCTCGGTACTGGTGGGTGGCGCTAATGTGCTGACTAAGCTTGGCGCCGGTGATTTGGTTGCCGGTATGCTTGGTGGTGCGAATATTATCACCCATCTCCACGATGATGAAATATCAGGTACCACGGCGGTTGCGTTAGGCGGCGCCAATATTTTGACGAAAAAGGGCAGAGGTAGTGCTATTGCGCTGATGGGCGGCGGCGCCAATGTGTTTACGCACATTGGCAATGGGAGTACGACGGGGATGATGTTAGGCGGCGCTAATATTTTGACCAAGGTCGGAAACGGTGACACCACAGGTATCATGCTCGGCATAGGTAATGTACTGACTCATGTCGGTGGCGGTCAGACTCTGGGAGTTATGGGAGCCGCAGGCAATGTTTTTACTAAAGTGGGTGATGGAACTGCGATTGCGGCCATGATTGGCGCGGGCAATATCTTTACCCATGCTGGCAACGGTGATGCATGGGGGTTGATGGGAGGTTTGGGGAATGTTTTTACCAAAGTGGGGGATGGTAAGGCGCTGGCATTGATGATCGCTGCCGGCAATGTGTTTACTCACATTGGTGATGAAATGAGTGCTGCCTTGATGTTGGCTAAAGGCAATATCGCCACCAAAGTGGGTAACGGTATGACGCTGGCGGCAATGATCGGCGAGGCCAATGTGATGACCCATATTGGTAATGGCTCAACTTTTGCGGCGATGATCGGGCAGGGCAATATCCTGACGAAAGCGGGTAATGATTTGACGTTTGGTTTGATGGTTGGTGAAGCCAATATCTATTCGCATCTAGGTAATGGCGCCAGTCTTGGCTTGTTTGCCGGTGAGCTGAATGTAATGACCAAAGTAGGTGATGGTACAACATTGGCGGCAATGTTTGGTCAAGCCAATATCATGACTCATTCCGGTAATGGCTTAACCGGTGTTTTAGCGTTAGGAGAGGCGAATATTGTCACCAAAGTGGGCGATGATTTTATGGGAGTGGTTGCGGCGGCGGAGGCTAACGTCATCACTCATAAGGGATCATCAACCACTGCCGGCGTGCTATTCGGTAAGGGCAATATTCTAACGAAGGTCGGTGACGGGATAACCGTCGGTTTACTTATTTCCGATGTGGGTAACATTATGACCCATGTCGGTGATGGCACGACGGTGGGTTTCGCCAAAGGTAAAGCGAATATCATTACCAAAGTGGGGAACGGTACCGGCGTTAATGCTGTTTGGGGGGAGGCTAATATCCTGACTCAGGTTGGTGATGGCGACCGTTATAACTTTGCCAAAGGCAAAGCGAACATCATTACCAAAGTGGGTAATAAGCAGGAAGTCACGGTTGTTCAAGGGGATGCCAATATCATCACCCATGTGGGGCAAGGTGATGATTATACCGGCGCTTGGGGCAAAGCTAATGTGATTACCAAGGTCGGTGATGGGCGCAATGTCATACTTGCCACAGCTGATGCCAACATTGTGACTCAGGTAGGTAACGGTGACAGCTTGAATGCTTTGTGGAGTAAAGGGAATATTGTCACCAAAGTGGGTGATGGTGTGCAGGTTACTGCGGCAAAAGGCAGAGCGAATATTACTACCACGGTGGGGAATGGTTTAAGTGTTACTGCGACGCATGGCGATTTTAATATTAATACCAAAGTGGGTGATGGTATTTCCGTTAACGCAGCGTGGGGTGAATATAACGTTAATACTAAAGTCGGGCATGGTCTTAATGTTGCGATCATGAAAGGCAAGGGCAATGCCAATATTCATGTTGGTGATGGTCTGGGGATTAACGCCTCTTATGCGCGTAATAATGTGGCGATTAAGGTTGGTAACGGCGATTTCTACACGCTTTCTATTGCGGAAAGCAATACGCAAAGTAATAACCTTTCCTTTCTGTTTAAAACGATTAGACAAACTGTGTTAGGTGTGGAAGGTAGTCAGGCGATTAGCTATTTGATTCACGGTAATGAGGCGAATAGTTCTGGTACGTATAGAGGCCGAGGGGCGATTAATTTAACTGAAGTTTCTGCCATTGATGGTTTCCAGATGAATGCCATTGATGGCGTTGGTTCGGATCTGCGTAATAAATTAAGCGGTACGGTCACTCAGGTGGAGACGCCTGATACTAAGGCTATCCAGCATGCTTTGCATATTGGAGACGAAGTTGATTCGACTCAGAGTGAATCATCATCACAAGCTGATGCTGTTATTAAACATGCAAAACAGGACAGCGCTGCGCAAAATGCGTTAAGTGATAAAGAGAAAGCGGAGGAAAATCGCCGCATTCTGGAACAAGAACGGGATGACCAACTTAAAACAATTTCAAAATCACAACTTCAATTGGAATCAACAAATCAAAATGCGCTGAATACCAATGGACAAGTACAGCGTGATGCAATAAGTGGAGAGTCTAGAATGGTAACGAAAGAGTTGCTCTCCATGACTCAACGTCTGAATGCGCTTAATGGCTATGTCAATTACACAGGTCAATCGGGTGATGAGTGGCGTAACCGGTTTGCTATGGGATATTTGAACCGTACTCAGGAAAAATTAGATGACACTAAATTTATTTCACAGAAAAAATTAGCTGATTTACAGCCGTGCCTTATTAATAACCAACAACAAGTAAAAAAGGCAATTGGCAAATCAGAAGCAGGTTTAGAGCAAAGTTATCAGAATATAAAGAACACAGACGACAATATTGAGGATGCGCGTACAGAAGCGAGATCAAGACAGAAAGAAGCGGATTCACAACGTCTGCGAGTGGCAAAAGCGGAAAGCGATGCCTATGCCGTATATGAAGAAGCGAAACAACGCGGTGAATATGATAGCGCGGTAGCGAAAAATAAAGCCGCTCAGGTACAGGCTGATGCGAAAGGAGCGAAACAGGCTGGTGGTGCAAAACCCGATCGTAGCGGGGCGATCGGCAGTGGCTTGTCTGGAAAAGCTTATACACCAATCGACGTAGCGAAACCGAAAAGTCATATTAATCCTGAATCCAAAACGGAAGCTAATGGCTGGAACAGTGAAGATCTAACACTCACAGCCGCAGATTTGGCGGCATTGAATAGTGCGCGACGGGCGGTTAATCGACTACAGATCAACAGGGGTATTCGTGCTGAACATGTCGGTGCTTCGGTCATTTCGCGGCTTACCGGAACGTCATCCGATAGGGTTGCGGAACCTGCCTCAAATCAACCGAGAAAGTTAACCACAAAAGCACCTGTAATTTCGGGTATCAATTTGCAAGGGTTAGGGCAAGTTGCTGGTGGAGATAGCCTTAAATCCCATTCTTCCATCCTGAGAGAGTTTGAGCCTTTCTTGCTGAGTCAGGGTGACAAACGGTTTATTGATTCGACGAAAAGATATCTTGGTCAGATAAATACCGATCGGCCCAGTAAGGCGCTGGTGGCAGTACGAGAGGCTTTCAACAATACGGTTGAACAACCTGATGAGCGGCATGTGTTGCAGCTTGAGCAAGCGCTTGCTCATTGGCAACAGCATGATCCCAATGAATTTGCCAGGCGTGGCCGATTAGTTAAAAGCCTGCGTTTTGAAATGGGGGAACGAGTTGCCTACCTTCAAGCAAAAAGAGCTGAATCAGCCGGGATTTTAGGGGTTAGCCTAGCGCCTGACCATGTTGCACAGTTTGATCAACAGGTATCGTTTGATGGGTTTGGGCGTATAGTGGGCTTGAAAGATGATATCGCACAGAGTGAAATTAATCATCTCACTGATTTACAAATTAAACCATTGACTCAAATTAACTCTGTTGCGGAACGCGAGGCACCGAGAATTGAAAGTGAAAGCCTGATTGTTTTCGTTAGCCGATTGCAGCAGGAAATGACTCCCGAAGGTATGCCGCTAATTGAACGAGCCAAAAATCTTTGGCTTAGCGGACAAGTGACACAACAGGAAACCATCAAGCTATTTGAAGATGCCGTTACTCAATTGCAGGCGCATCCTGAACTGCATTCTCTGGCTCAACAATTACTGACTGATGCCCGCAAAGAGAAGATGACCGGGCAGTATATTGACAACCTGTTTGGCCGCCATTTTGATTCTGAATTGGCTTATGAACTGGTGAAAACCGCATCGCCGGAGGCCAGAGATGCCGCACAGCGAACGGGCAATTTCTTGGTGCAGGAATTTGAGCAGTGGATAAGCGGTTATTACTCGGATCAGGTTGTACGTGACAAGCATATTGCGGCTAAGATGCGCCTTTTTGCCAGAGCCATCAATCAGGATTTTCGCCCTTGGTTTAGTCGGGTCCCTGAGGTAACGACATTTCTAGACGAGCCAACTTTTGTCCATTTCAAGGCTATGATGACCACGGTGAATAACGGTTTTGATGTGATCAAAGTGCCGTTTCTGTCGGTAAAAATGGCGATTACTTCTGGGATGGGGATGGATCGAACGGCATGGAAGCTTGAAGGGGATCGTTTCTATGAGGATGTTATCATTAAAGCCCGCTCGACCAGTTCTGAACTGACCGCCGGGGCGGATGTTAGATACAGAGTAGAAGTTGCGGGCAAGCTGACCAACGATTATGGCACAGCGTTGCCTTATCAACCTGCGAATGGCAAGCACGATGATTTCCTGTTTGGGCGGAAGGTCGCGGCGGGGCGGATTCTAGTTCCTGGATGGGAGACGGAATTTGAGCGTCATGCGTTAGCTCAAGGCCACTCTGTGGTGACGGGAGCTTCTGGCTCGACTAATATCATGGTTCACCTTAATCACCATATTGCCAGAGAGCAACCTGGCTTTTCCTCTGGGCAGGGTTATCTCAACACGCTGGCGTTTCTGGTATTTGATGGAGGCCATTCTGTCAATGAAAGTTTGGCGGTTTATCAGGCGCTACAGGCAACGGGTGACGAACGTCAACAGGTACTGAACAGCTACACTGCCAATTATCGGGATCTGGTGGATATTGCCGGTGAAGAAGGCAAAGTGTGGGTAAGTCAGGCGCTGGATAACGCTTTTCAGGAAACCGGGGAATTCTATCAGAAACATGTCAGAGTGAAGCCACAAAGTCGTCCAGCGGTGGAAGAGTTAGACGGGTTATCGGGTAAAAATAAGAGGCCAGAACCGACTATCATCGACGATCCTCATCAGGATAAGAAAATGAGCAGACCACTCGGTGACTGGCAAGTAGAGAAGGTGACGCCACAGGCTGATGGCCGTGAAACTCGCTTTGATGGTCAGATTATTATCCAAATGGAGGATGATCCGGTCGTCGCTAAGGCCGCGGCCAATCTGGCGGGTAAACACTCCGATTCTAGCGTAGTGATTCAACTTGACTCTAGGGGCAAATATCGTGTGGTTTATGGCGATCTTGCCCGATTATCCGGGAAGTTACGTTGGCAGATTGTCGGTCATGGTCGCGATACGTCGGAGCAAAATAACATTCGTCTGAGTGGTTACGCGGCTGATGAACTGGCGACCAGATTAACGCGGTTTTATCGGGACGTTAATCTGGGTAAAAGCATAACTTACAAACCTGATCACATCAGTATTGTGGGTTGTTCTTTGATCAGTGATGACAAACGGGATGGCTTTGCTCGTCGCTTTATCACCGTATTGGATAAGCAAGGCATTCGCAGCGATGTTTCCGCTCGCAGTAGTGAAGTGGCGGTTGATGCCGGTGGACGCAAATTTACCCGTGATCAACATAACCAATGGGTTAATAATCTGTCTGATAACAAAGTTGTATTAAGTTGGAATGATAAAAATGCGCTGATCACGCATAGCGAACCGGTTCGTCGTGGTATTGCTGAAAGTGATATCAACCTCTCCAGGGTAGGACACACCGAAGCGGATACCGTTATTAAAGGCGCGATTACCGGCCACAATGAAGTGTTAGTTCAACCTAAGAAACGTGAAAATACGATTCAGGTTGCCCCTGACGATCAATCGAATAATCAGCTCAGTTACTCCGGTAATATCCAGGTGAATGTGGGAGATGGCGAGTTTACCGCCCTCAACTGGGGAACCTCGAACGTCGGTATTAAAGTGGGTAGCGGTGGTTTTAAATCACTGGCCTTCGGTGATAACAATGTGATGGTGCATGTCGGTAATGGCGACAGTAAACACAGCTTCGATGTTGCAGGTTATCAAGCGCTTGAAGGGGCGCAAATGTTTATTGGTAATCGTAATGTCAGTTTTAATCAGGGCCGCAGTAATGATCTGATTGTGATGATGGATAAATCCATTCCAACGCCGCCGTTGGTTAATCCGTTTGATGGTGCCGTGCGTATTGCTCACGTACTGCAAGGGATTGCCGGTTTTAGTGAGGATCACGATTGGTTGGCGGCGCAAGATCAGCAGTGGACCATCGCCGGTGCGAAGAGGTTTGTGGAGGATATGTCCGGTTTGGACCAAACCAGCAGCGTGGACTACAACACATTGACTGATCTGGATTCGCAACATGAGCGCAGCAGCCGTGGTTTGAAGCATGACGCTGAATTGACATTGAACAAGAAGTTTAATCAGTGGCTAGGCGAACATGGCAATGGCACCGGTATGGGCAAAATAAGTCGTATAGCGCAATTCCGTCAGGCCAATCAGAAGCTGGCCTTCAACTTTGCTGTAGGCGGGCGTGGCGCCGATATTCAGGTGACAACCGGTAACTGGAACCTAATGTTCGGTGACCATATCCAGTCGATTCTGGATACTAACTTGGGTTCGCTGTTTGGCCTGATGACGCAGCAATATTCGGCGACGGGCATGGCGAAGACCACCTTTACCTATAATCCAAAGGACTTGCCGCGTCAGCTTAAGAATAAACTGATTGGTCGATTAGCGAGTGTAAATGCGGATACCACCTTAGCGGATATTTTGGGCGTGAACTACACCGCGGAGGGGAAAATTCTTTCCCGCACCGGCGAATCGGTTGATGGTGAGGCGATTCTGCAAGAGATGCTGGAAGTGATTGGGGAATTTAGTGGTGATCAATTGCAAGCTTTCACCAATCCAGAAAAGTTACTTGATAATCTGGAGGCGGGCATTGATATGGGCGAGGATGGCGTCAGGTCATTTGCGGAGAGTCATGGCCTGAAAGAGAAAGCGCCCGATGAGCGTCAGGAATCAGGATCTGCGGTGAGTATTAATGGAGAAAATGCTCAGACCAATAATAAATCCAAGCCTGCATTTGGTTTTAATTCACTTAACTTACCTAATCTGTTTGCCACGATGTTTAGCGAAGAGAAGCAGCGAGAGATGAAATCGTTAGTGGTTAACCTGAAAAAAAAACCTGACGACCGATCTGCTTAATATGGAAGAAAAAACGTTTGATTTCCTGCGTAACAGCGGGCATTTGCATGGTGATGGCGATATCCATGTATCGTTGGGAAACTATAACTTCAACTGGGGAGGCGATGGTAAAGATCTCGGTGCCTATCTGGGAGATAACAACAACTTCTGGGGTGGCCGTGGCGATGATGTTTATTACTCGCTAGGGACTTCCAATATCTTTACCGGCGGTGAAGGCAATGATCTTGGCATCCTGATGGGACGTGAAAACTGGATGTTTGGCGGTAAGGGGGATGATACCGCAGTAGTGGCCGGGCGTATTAACCATCTATTTATGGGGGAAGGCAATGACCAGATATTTGTCTTTGGTGAAGGCGGTTTTATTGATGCCGGTAACGGACAAGATTACGTTGTCACCTCCGGCAACTATAACCGGGTGGATAGTGGGGAAGGTCAGGATTATGCGGTAATCATCGGCAATAATAATCAGGCCGAACTGGGTGGAGGAGACGATTTTGCCAGAGTATTTGGCAATGACAACCGGATCGATGGTTATTCCGGCAATGATGCGATTAAGCTGATGGGCTACCATGCGGTGATCAATGGTGGCGAAGGCGATGATCACTTGATAGCCGCGGCTATTTCGAAGTTCAGCCAATTTGACGGCGGTGAAGGTCAGGATCTGCTGGTATTAGGCGGGTATCAGAACCATTTCCGGGGCGGCGCAGGTGTGGATAGCTTTGTGGTCGGCGCAGAGGTGATTGATAACCGAGTGAGCGATATTAACGCAGAAGATATGATCCTGTTTGACGGTGTTGACTGGCAAAATCTGTGGTTCCAGCGTAGCGGGTATGATCTGGTGCTGTCAGTGAATCACCATACTCAGGACAATACCGCTCAGGGGAGATTTGAATCGGTAGGTTCAGTCACCTTTAATGATTACTTTAATGGCAATCGCGCCAAATTGGTGACTCGGATGAGTGATAAGAACGTGTCAGGGGAGCGTGAATTTACCGCACTGTCAGATAATGCGGTGGATTCTTTGATTCAGGCCATGAGTGGTTTTTCCCCGACTGTGGGTGATAATGGTTTTATTGAGAGTCTGGACAGTCAGGCGAAAACGGCTATCACAACGGCGTGGACCGATGTGACGATTGGTAAAGGGAAATTTGCTTAATTAACTCTTTATTAGCTCTTTCTATAAGTCAGTAAAAACGTTGTTATAGAAATAAAAATGGCTCACAGAAAGGTGGGCCATTTTTTGTTTTATATTTTGATTAAGTTTTTCTATTTTGTTTAAAAACAGGGTTATTATTATCGAATTGATTGTAATAATTTATTATTTTTTTCATAGTGATTCTGTAATAGATAAGTTAAATATCTGTGGTGTTTTTATGTTTTAAATATTAATAAATTACTCTATAAATATTTTATTTTTCAAATCTGAATAAAAATTGTCTATGATTAATTTAATGCTATTTTATTAACTGAGTTAGCACTAATAGTCATGATGGTGAGTATTAGGAAGTGTCAGGGGGGATAAAAAGACTTTTTGTGTGTGGATATTGCTTTTGCATTTCTACTCTATATTATCTCGCAAAATTTATTCAGCTCATTAATCACAAATTTACTCAAAGAACTCGTAGATACATAAACTCAGGATTCATCTGAGTTTAATTTTTTATTTATTTCGAATTACTTTATTAATAAGTTTTTATTAGGTAAAAAATGGCTGGAGAATTTATGTAAAATATCTTTTATATCAATAAACACCAGTGTGTTTTTTCTTTATTTCGCTGAACTGCAATGAAAATAATCTAAAGGATTTCTTATGGGTAAATCATCAAATCGTGGTACGCAATACTTTTTCACTGGGAAGTATCTTGCTGATGACGATAATAATAATATTAATGCTATTGGATTTGGTGGTCATATTTATGCGCATGGCGGGGATGATCATATCACCCTCGGTTCAATTGCGGCGAAGGTGTATACCGATGTTGGGCATGATACGGTGGTCGGTGGTGCTGCCTATCTAGAAATAGAGGATTCTAAGGGTGATCTGTCTGTCAAAGGTGGTACCGGTTATGCACATATTAATAAGCATGGTGATGGTAGCATTGCATTTTCTGGCGCTGCCGGGAGTATTGCTGTAGAGCACTCAGGTAACTATGGTAACTTGAATTTTTCTGGTGCGGCGGCTTATAACAGTTTGAACCGTAAAGGCTTGATGGGTGATGTTGATTTTACCGGTGTGGGGGGGTACAACAAATTATGGCATGAAACCAATCAGGGTAATTTGTATTTTGCCGGAGCTGGTGCGAATAATAAAATCGACCGTACCTGGTTGAAACGTTATCAGGGTTCTCAAGGTAATGTAACGTTTAATGGCGCAGGGGCGGCAAATCGTGTCAGTTCGTGGGTGGAGCGTGGTGATATTACGTTTACCGGTATAGGTGCTAATAATCACATCATACGTAAGGGTAAAGGAGGGAATATTATCTTACATGGCGCAGGTGCATCAAACCGAATTGAACGTTTGCGTCAACGTCAGGATCAATACCCGCAAACCCGTGGCGATATTATTTTCTCGGGCGTTGGTGGTTACAATAAGATTTATTCTGATGTTGCTCATGGCAATATCAATTTTTCTGGTGTGGGTGCTTACAATGAAATCACCAGATCAAGTACCCATGATATTTATCATGGTGAAGCAATTGGTGGGGTATTGGAATATGCCAAGGCCGAAGAGGTTGTATTAACAACCGCGATGATGGGAGGAAGTTTTCTTCGGGAACCTCAGCAAGTGATGGGTATTAAATCCACAACAGAGTTAAATACTTATCTCTTTGCATATACCGATAATCGGTATACTCATATTAGCAAAATTCAACTTCTAAATGATCCTGTCACCGGTAAGCTCAATTATTACCCTACGTCTTGGTATAAAATAGGTAATCATCTTAAGGATCTCGCGTCGCAAAATATCTATTCATCTAATGGGTTTATCGATATAAATGTTAATAATGCTTATCGTCTTTTCAATTTAGTGGTTGAATATCAGAAACTCATCACTGTTCATAGCGTAGAAGAAAACTTACTGGAGAATGAGTGGGTAACTTATATTGTTGGGGCGGACGTTAAGGCAGAAGATATTACTCTCTCTGATGCGAAAATGGGGGGGCATTTTGTCTTTTCTAATCGCCAGAAAGTGGATGTTTCCGCAGTGAAGTGGAACCGTCAACCGAATACTTATGTGTATGCCAAATATATAGAATCGTATACCAAAGTGGTGCAGGTTGAATTAGCAAATGATTCTGAAACAGATTCACTGAAATATCTGACCAGAGCGTGGTACAAAGCGGGTGATCATACCGGTGATTTGCCTAATGAAGATTTTTCTTTGGCAAATGGTTACCGCCCCATAGAAGCTGGTGGTTGTACTCTCAGCCAACTCCAATATCAGTTCGATACGATATACAGTACCTCTGAACAATTAGAACATACGGAAGAATTTGATAAACAGAATATCGGTGAGAGTTCGGGGGACGTTAATTTTAACGGTGCGGGTGGTGGAAACGTTATTCAATCCAGTGTTACGCGCGGCAATATCAATTTTGTCGGCGCAGGGGCTGCTAACGTCATTGTAAGAGGTGGAGAAGAGGGAGAGCTGTCATTTCATGGGGGAGGTTTAGCAAACGTTATTGTTCACCAAAGTCGGCGTGGAAGCATGAATGTTAACGCTGGCGGCGCGGCTAACCTACTCGTGCGGATCGGTAATGGTCGATATCTGGCCCATCTTCTGGCGGTTGGCAATATTTCGATCCACAAAGGTAATGGCGAAAGCCGGGTTACTATGTTGGGTGGCTACAACACCCATACCCAAATAGGTAATGGCAGAGCGAACTGGTCCGCAACGGGTGGTTTTAATGTCATGACCCAGGCAGGTCACGGGGATGTGTATTCCGTACTTTTCGGCGGCGCTAATGTATTGACTAAGCTTGGTGCTGGTGATCTGGTATCCAGTATGTTCGGTGGCGCGAATATTATCACCCACATTAGCGATGAGACTAGAACGTCAGATACCACGGTTATTGCGTTGGGCGGCGCCAATGTTCTGACCAAGAAAGGGGCGGGTAATGCACTAACGCTGATGGGGGGAGGCGCCAACGTATTGACGCACATTGGTGACGGCAACACAACAGGGGTGATGCTAGGCGGCGCTAATATCCTGACCAAAGTCGGCAACGGTGATCTGGTTGGCATCATGTTTGGTATAGGTAACTTGCTTACCCATGTTGGTGACGGTCAAACATTGGGGGTGATGGGGGCTGCCGGCAACATTTTTACTAAGGTCGGCGGTGGGGACGCGCTTGCTGTCATGATGGGGAAAGGCAATCTTTTTACTCATGTTGGCAACGATGATGTTTGGGGACTGATGGGCGGGATGGCTAATGTCTTTACTAAAGTGGGAGATGGTAATGCGTTAGCTCTGATGGTTGCCTCCGGTAATGCGTTTACCCACATTGGTGACGGGAGAAGTGTCGCCTTGATGCTGGCGAAAGGCAATATCGCGACTAAAGTGGGTAACGGCATAACCTTGGCCGCGATGATAGGTGATGCGAATGTGATGACTCACATCGGTGATGGCAATACCTTTGCCACCCTGATCGGCAGTGCCAATGTGTTGACCAAGGTCGGTAATGATCTGACAACCGTCTTGATGATGGGTAAAGCTAATATCTATTCCCATGTGGGTAATGGCCCCAGTATTGGTTTGTTTTCCGGTGAACTGAACGCGATGACTAAAGTCGGTGATGGTACAACGTTGGCTGTCATGTCAGGTAAAGCCAATATCATGACTCATTTCGGTAATGGTTTAACCGGTGCGTTAGCGTTGGGGGAAAAGAATATTGTCACCAAAATCGGTGATGATTTTATGGGGGTTATTGTTGCAAAGAAAGCTAACGTTATCACTCATGTGGGCAACGGGATAACCGCTGGCGTACTGCTTGGCGAAGGCAATATTCTGACTAAAGTAGGGGAAGGGACGACTGTTGGCTTACTGGTATCGGATGTGGGGAATGTGATGACCCATGTTGGTGATGGTACAACCGTGGGATTCGCTAAAGGCAAAGCCAATATCATGACTAAAATGGGGAACGGCACCGGTATTAACGCGGTTTGGGGGGAGGACAATGTTCTAACCCAAGTGGGTGATGGTGATCGTTATAACTTCGCGAAAGGTAAAGTGAACATCGTGACCAAAGTGGGGGATGGACAAGAAGTGACGGTTGTCCAGGGGGAAGCCAATATTATCACTCATGTTGGTCACGGTAATGATTACACCGGCGCCTGGGGGGCAGCGAATGTCATCACTAAAGTAGGTGCCGGGCGTAATGTTCTCCTTGCCAAAGGTGAGGCCAACATTGCGATTCAGGTGGGTAACGGTGACAGTTTTAATGCCCTGTGGAGTGACAGAAATATTGTCACCAAAGTGGGTGATGGCATTCAGGTTACTGTGGCAAAAGGCAAAGCAAATATCACGACCACGGTGGGCAAGGGGTTAAGTGTCACAGCGGCTCATGGCGACCTTAACATCAGTACGAAAGTGGGTGAGGGGATTTCGGTTAATCTGGCGTGGGGCAACGGTAATATCGAGACTAAAGTTGGGGATGGTCTCAATGTTGCAGTCATGAAAGGCGAAAGCAATGCCAATATTCATCTTGGGGATGGTTTGATCGTCAGTGCCGCTTACGCCCGTAATAATGTGGCGATTAAAGTGGGTAATGGGGATTTTTACAGCTTGGCGGTCAGTAACCTTGAGACTGATAAACTTTCCCTCTTTTTTGACAATATCAAACAGACTGCATTAGGTGTGGGGGGCAGTCAGGCAATTAGCTATTTGGTTCGCGGTGATGAAGCGAATACCTCCGGCATACTTAAAAGTCGTAGTGCAATTAATGTAGCGGAAATTTCTGCCATTAATGGTTTTGACATGGAGCAGGTCGAACAAATAGGTTCAGACTTAAATCACCAGCTTAGTGGTTCAGTGTCAGATATCGCGATGCCTGATATTGACTCGGTTGAAGGCACGTTGAATAGGAGAATCAAATCGGTATCAAGCCGGGATGGAGATCTGATCATCAACGGTGATTTTGAACAAGGTGATCAAGGCTGGCAATCAACTAAGGGGATTGAGGCTTACAGTCCAGCGAGCGCTTATGGTTTTGATAATGCCGGACATGGCGATCGGATCACTGAACTTGACGCTGAAGTTAACACCACCCTCTATCAAGATCTACAAAACCTGTATCAGGGAGAAGTGGTTGTATTGAGCTTCGATTTTACCGCGCGCCCAAAAATTTCCGCGGATAATGGTATGGACGTTTTCTGGAACGGTGAACGGGTATTCTCCGCGTCTGGTGAGCGAGCGGCATGGCAAAACAAGACGTTGAGGCTAATGGCAAAAGAGGGGAGTAACCGAATCGAATTTAAAGGTATCGGCCAGAATGATGGGGTAGGTTACCTTCTGGATAACGTTATTGTGAAATCCGAAGAATCATTGATTATCAATGGTGATTTTGAACAAGATGATCAAGGTTGGCAATCAACTCATGATATTGAGGCATATCAATCGGCAAGTGCCTATGGTTTTGATGATGTAGAACATGGAACACGGGTCAGTGAACTTGATGTTGAAACTAACACCACGATTTATCAGGACCTGCAAAATTTATACGCAGGGGAAGTGATTTTACTGAGTTTTGATTTTGCCAATCGCCATAATGCCCTTTTCGCCGACAATGGCATGGAGGTTTTCTGGAATAGTGAACGGGTATTCTCAACCTCTGGAGATGTCACGGAATGGCAAAACGAAACGCTGCAATTAACAGCGAAAGCGGGCAGTAATCGAATTGAGTTTAAAGGGACAGGCTTGAATGATGGTATAGGCTATCTGCTGGATAATGTTGTGGCGAAATCTGGGGGGATATTACCAACCGAGGCCATTCCTGAATATGTAAAACAAGATAAAGCGGCGCAAAATGCGTTAAACGATAAAGCAAAAGCGGAAAAAAATCGCCTGCTGCTGGAACAGGAAAAAGATAAACAGCTGGCAGTCGTGACCAAATTACAATCCCAATTGGAATCAACAGATCAGAATGCGCTGAATACTCAGGGGCAGGAGCAGAGTCGTGCGGTAAAAGAGGAGGCGCAGTCGGTAACGGATGAACTGATTGCTATGACTCAAGGTTTGGATCAGCTTGATAGTGATGTAAACCATTATCCGCCATCAGGTGAACAGTGGCGTAATCGTTTTTCCGGTGGGTTGCTAAACCGCGTTCAGGATAAATTAAATGCAGTAAATTCTGCTACTCAACGGCAGTTTGGTGATGTACAGAAAATCATCGTCGCTAACCAACAAGAAGTCGAAAAAGCGGTTGCCAAGTCAGAAGCCGGAGCGGCAAAAAGTGGACAGCATCGTGTCGCTGTAAGTCAAGATGTGATGGATGCGCAAACAGATACAGCGCGGAGAAAAGAAGAGGCGCTTTCGCAGCAACAGTTGGCCGAAAAAGTGAAAAATAACGCTAATACTGTTTATCAGCGTGCTGAGAGTCGTGGCAAACGTGACATTGTTGAGGCTGAAAATAAAGTCACTCAGGTGCAAGCTGATGCTAAAGGCGCGAAGCAGAGTGATCATGCTAAGCCAGAACGTCAGGGGGCAGAGGGCAGTGGTTTGTCAGGAGAGGCTTATAAGCCAAAGCGTAATATAGAAATCGGCAGCCAGATTAATCCCGAAGCGGTTGTCTATGCGGATGGCCGGTTTAGTCAAGGGTTAGGGAAGGGAGAGACAGCAAGGGCTGAATCGTATTGAACAAGCGGTTAACTATTTACAGGATAAGATCGGATTACAGGATAAGATCGAGCTACAGGACAATATCGGGCGCCAATATTCGGTGAAGGCTCCCGATGTCACGACGACGGGCCACTCTTCCGGGCAAAATCATGATGTTGTCAAAGGCGATATACTGCAAAAAATTGATAACAAGATCTTTGATTTAAAAGCACATGGAAAAGAGTTGGAAGCTTATTCATTTCATTTTAGCCAGGATAGCCATTTTCTGGAAAAACTGCGGGGAATTATTCCAGAAATTGGCAGTGTACTCCTGACTCATGGCGATAAGGTTGAGTCAAAAGAGTTCCTTAAGGGATTGTGTTTCGCTTTGTCGGCCCGCTATTTGATTGAAGAGCGGGTACAGGGTTTAGGGGGCGGCAAAGCTTATATGATGTGGTTGAAAGATGCGGTTAAAGCTTACAACGATAAATCAGTTAATAAGAAAACCGATATCAATGCGATTGAAACGGCTTTGCTCAACCAATATCGTCGGCAAAATATTGGCCCGGCGATTGAAGATCTATTATCAATGCAGTACAGCCAGTCGATGGATAGCTCTACCGTTGCTGCGCGTCGAAAAGCCAATGCCGCTTATGGTGGTAAGTTAAAAGCTAATGGATTGACAGGACCGAACATCAATAACGCGTTGAATTATGAGGCTGAAGGCTATGAAGCGGTCATGGATAAGCTGCGTAATGTAAGAAAGTCGACTTATATGACATTTATGTCTGAAGAACATGCCATGTCCGTTGTGGTACACAAAGAGCGTGCTCAGACAGTTTGGTCGTTCTATGATCCTAACTTCGGCGCTAAATCGTTCGCTAATTATGATGATTTCCGCCGTTTTATGGATGATTTCCATAAAGGATACCTGACGCATTATCACTTTCAGACGAGCGAGCGGCTGGATCAGAGCTTCTATGTTCAATTCAATCGGTTTGAAGAAGGTCCCATGACCAAATATGACGGTATCTGGCAAAAGGCGCGTGATGGTGAACAGAGCTATGTACTACGTGCATTAAAAGAACAAGGTAAAGCTTTTACTTTGAGTTCAGGGGTTACTGGGCGTGTGGTTGATTACCGTGAAGGTCATGTAACGTTAGAAGTGACAACTAAACAAGGCAAGAAAGTGTTGGTTGAAGTTGAAGGTAACAACTTTAAGCAAGTAGCCAGCTTTGTACAGTTGAATATCAGTAGGGTATTAACTTATTCGGCGGTAAGTAAATTGACATTTAAAACGCCGGTTGATAAGGAAGCGTTGCTTCCTGCATTAGAAAGATTGTCATCAAATGACGTTATTAAAAACAAAAATGTCGATTCTTGGGAACGCGTGACTGTCACACCTCAAACTGATGGCCGCGAAACGCGTTTTAATGGTCAGATTATTATTCAGATGGAAAATGATCCGGTCGTTGCCAAAGCTGCGGCTAATCTTGCGGGTAAACACCCAGATTCCAGTGTGATTGTTCAGCTTGATGCTGATGGCAAATATCGCGTTGTCTATGGAGATCCTGCTCAATTATCGGGCAATTTACGTTGGCAGATTGTGGGCCACGGCCGTGATGAATCAGAACAGAATAACAGTCGTTTGAGTGGTTACTGTGCCGATGAGCTGGCAGTAAAACTAAAACAGTTTAGCCAGCATTTTGGTCAGACGAGTAAACCGAGTCACATCAGTATAGTCGGTTGTGCGTTGATAAGTGATGATAAGCGAGATGGCTTTGCCCGCCGTTTTATCACGGCATTAGATAAGCAGGGTATCCGTAGTGATGTTTCCGCTCGTCGTAGTGAAGTTGCAGTTGATGCAACCGGCCATAAATTTACACGTGACAAAAATAACCAATGGGTGAATAACCTGCCTGATAACAAAATCATATTCAGGTGGGATGAACAGGGTGAATTGAAAATCAGTACAGAAAGAGTTTTGCACGGTATTGCTGAAAGTGAAATCAACCTCTCTCACGTGGGGGTAGCTAACTTAGATGAATCAATCAAAGGGGCGATTGCGAATAATTCGCATATTTTTACTACACCGGAGAAGCACCGGGCCAGGATTAATACTCATTCAGGTAGTACATCGAATACTCATCACTGGGAATATTCCGGCAATATTCAAGTTAAAGTGGGAGAGGGGGAATTTACCGCGATCAACTGGGGAACTTCGAACGTGGGCATCAAAGTGGGTGTTGGTGGTTTTAAATCACTGGCCTTTGGTGACAATAACCTGATGGTGCATCTCGGTGATGGTGATAGTAAACACAGTTTTAATCTCGGTGGCTATCAGGCGCTTGAAGGGGCGCAAATGTTTATCGGTAATCGTAATGTGAGTTTCAATATGGGTCGCAGTAACGATCTGATTGTGATGATGGATAAATCCATTCCGGTACCGCCACTGGTTAATCCGTTTGATGGTGCTGCCCGTATTGCTGGTGTACTGCAAGGTATTGCGCGTTTTGATGAAGGACAAATGTGGTTAGTCTCTAGAGATGAACAGTGGACATTAGCTGGCGCGAAGAAATTTATCCAGGATATGTCTGGTTTAGATCAAACTAGCAGCGTGGATTATCACACCCTGATAGATCTAGATTCTCGCAATGAACGTAGCAGCCGAGCACTGAAAGACGATATCGAATTAACACTGAATAAGAGATATAACGAGTGGTTAAGTAGCAATGGTAGCCATGCTGACATCGGCAATATGAGTCGAGCAGAACGATTCCGTTTGGCTAATGAAAAACTGGCGTTCAACTTTGCGGTGGGTGGTCAGGGCTCGGATATTCAGGTGACAACAGGTAGCTGGAACTTGATGTTTGGCGACAATATCCAGTCAATTCTGGATACCAACTTGGGTTCATTGTTTGGTCTGATGACGCAGCAGGTTACGGCAACAGGTTTGACGAAGACGACTTTCACCTATAATCCGCACGACTTACCACGTCAGCTTAAGAACAGACTGCTTGGTCGGTTGTCGGGGGTTGGCGCGGAGACAACCTTTGCCGATATCTTTGGCGTAGATTACACCGAGGGGGGGCGTATTGTCTCTCGCACGGGTGAACCGGTTGATGGTGCCGCTATTCTGCAAGAGATGATTAATATCATTGGGGAATTTAGTGGTGAACAACTGAAAGCCTTTGCTGACCCGGATAAATGGCTTGATGATTTGCGAGCTGGCATCAGTATGGGGGCGGAGGGTGTGAAATCGTTTGTGGAAAGTCACGGCTTAAAAAAGAGAGAAGTTGAGGAAAAAAGCCAGGTTTCGACAGGTAATCACAATATTGAAAAGGCACAAATCAACTTATCAACAACAGATAATCGCACCCCGGAACGGGCATTTGGTTTTAATGCGTTGAACGTGCCTAACCTGTTTGCGACGATATTCAGTAAAGATAAGCAAACGGAAATGACATCATTAGTCGCCCATCTGAAAGAGAATCTAACGGCCGATTTGCTGAATATGGAAGAGAAAACGTTGGATTTTCTGCGTCACAGTGGTCATTTGCAAGGAGATGGCGATATTCACGTGTCGTTGGGCAACAGTAACTTTAACTGGGGCGGTGACGGTAAAGATCTTGGTGCTTATCTGGGAGATAACAATAATTTTTGGGGTGGTCGTGGTGATGACGTTTTCTATGCAATGGGGGTATCTAATATCTATACCGCAGGTGAAGGTAGCGATCTCGGTGTCCTGATGGGGCGAGAAAATATGATGTTTGGTGGTATGGGTAATGATACTGCGGTGATGGCCGGGCGCATTAACCATTTATTTATGGGGGAGGGCAATGACCAAGCGTTCGTCTTTGGTGAAGCCGGTTTTATTGATGTAGGCAGCGGGCAGGATTACGTAATAACCTCCGGCAATGATAATCGGGTGGATGTTGGGGAAGATCAGGACTATGCGGTAATCATCGGCAACAACAACCAGATTAACCTAGGTAAAGGCGATGATTCGGCCAGAGTGTTTGGCAACAACAACTGGATTGATGGTAACGTTGGTGACGATGTAATTAAGCTGATGGGCTATCACGCGGTGCTTGATGGTGGAGAAGGTGATGATCGCCTGATAGCCACGGCTATTTCGAAATTTAGTCAGTTTGATGGCGGTGAAGGGCAGGATTTACTGGTGTTAGGCGGGTATCGGAATCGCTTCCGGGGAGGTACCGGCGTGGATAGCTTTGTGGTCAGCGGGGAGGTGATTGATACATTGGTTAATGATATCAGCGCAGAAGATGTGATCCTGTTTAATGGTGATATTGACTGGCAAAACTTGTGGTTCCAGCGCAGTGGGTATGATTTGGTGCTGTCAGTGGATCGTCAAACTCAGGACACTACCGCTCAGGGGATCTTTGAATCGGTAGGTTCGGTCACTTTTAATGATTACTTTAATGGCAATCGTGCCAAATTGGTGATACGGATGGGCAATGAGGATGCGTCAGGTGAGCGTGAATTTACGGCGCTATCAGAGAATGCGGTGGACTCCTTGATTCAGGCCATGAGTAGTTTTTCCCCGACAGTGGGTGATAATGGTTTTATTGAAAGCCTGGAGAGTCAAACGAAAGCGGCTATAACAATGGCGTGGGTAGATACCACAATGGGTAAGGGGAAGTTTGCCTGATTAATTAAGCAGTCATATAGCGTTGTTATAGAAATAAAAATGGCTCACAGAAAGATGGGCCATTTTTTTGAATTTTTATTTAGAGATTATTTCTGAGTTTTATTTGTTAATGCTTTTATTAATTCTTCATCATTATTTTAATATTAAATTTAGGGTTTTGTTATTAAATGGAATAGATCACAAATAAGGTTGGAAGATTTGCTAGTTTCTAAGGGGCCTGTCAGCCCCGATTTTAGTTCATATTGCGATATTGTGTTCTACTTCCTGCATAGATTGCCTTACGAACTCCGCAAATGGCTTTACGTTTTTTCCTACCGAGGCTGATTCTAGCGCTGATAAATACTGAGTTCTATTTTTGAGTTTAATCACCGTCCAAGGGTATCCTCCGATTACCAGCAAGAAATTCATTAAGAATCTGGCAGTGCGGCCATTACCATCGGGGAACGGATGAATGTAACCCAGAAAAAGATGTCCCAAGATAGCCTTTACTACAAAGTACTTCTCATTAGCGATCAACTCTTTCAGTGCTTCCATACAGTCCATCAATTGCTCGCTGGAGGGTGGCACATGCATTGAAGTGCGGATATAGATTGGTCCTTTGCGAAATCCCGCTAAATCTAGTCTGTTGATAATTCCGGCATCTACACAAGGATTGAACAGCGCAGTGAACCAGTCAGTCAAGCCAACGTCGATCAGATAGTGGATATCCAAGCCTTCTTTATCTTCATGTGCCTCACGCAGTAGCTCTTTCACCTTGTTGAAGGCATCGTAATAGCCTCTGGCAGCCATTGCATCCTTCTGCTCCTTGTCCCTTTGGATTGTATCCGGCGACCAGTCACCTTTAGACAGGCGCTCGATTAATTCTGGCGTAACCTTGTAACCCTCGATGGATAGTGAGTTGTAGGCATCGCTTATGTAGAGGCTGCTCATCATGGCGTGTATTTTTTCGATTGAGCGCTCAAAGAAGTCAAAAGGTGGTGGAAAGTCATCAAATACCTCGACGACTTCTTGTCTCATCTCCTGCCACAAGAGCCTCACACGAACTGCGCTTGGGGATTCTCCCCGACTACCACCTACTATCATCGGAATATGGTCAAATGGGTTAACCTGCTTAATACCTTCAAAACCGGCTCCTTCCATGATGGTTTGTAGTTTCCGGCTTTCGGCTCTCATCTTTAGCTGCTGATAGGCGCCAATTAATCTGTTTCCTGAGGCAACATTCTTGGTTGTCAGTACTGCTTCTGAAAGCAGACTCAGATCAGCATTCCTGAGTGCTAGCTGAATGCTTATAGGGTTGGCTCTGAAAGTTTGTGGGCCAGTTTCAACGAGTGCGCTTTCTAACGAATGAACATTTATACCGTTTACTCTGATAGTCTTACAGGGAACCCTTCCCTTGATGATCACCATACTCATGTTGTTAGGTAGGTTAAGTGTGCGAGGCGTCGTGTCTGAGGTGTAGACAATTATCTGGTTTGGTAAGGCATTGTTTGCTGTATGTAAATCAAGAGAGGATTCGGGACTTAGCCAGTAATCATCTCCGAAGATACTTTCGACGTACTGCCCAACGAAAGACCAGATGGATTCATACCAAAGTACTGAATCACCTGCTTTTTCAGTCGTGAAATCTGCATCCAGGAGATACCATCCCCTGATGATTTGCTTGAAATAGCCTTTATTGATCAGAAGTGTGCGTTGTTTATCAGTGATTGACTTAGAACTCAACACGTTGCCCACGGCCGCATCGCTTGCAGCTCTCAGCGCTTCTGCCAACCTTTCGTTTCCAGTTTTTGCCATGTCTTTCTTCCAGCAGATGTTCAAGTATTAGCTAATACGGGAATACAATATTAGCTATTACGATATTGAATTACTAGCTTTTACGAACTTGCATTATTAGCTATTACGCACTTGCATTATTAGCTGTTACACTCAAATGCAGTGAATTTAAGTCTTCTATCAACTGATGGCTGATGGTCAACATGCGGCAAAGGCCAAACAGATTGTTGGGGATTTTTTATAACTCCTTAGATCGCTCGAACCGGATTGAGTTCCTTCAAAGTGTTCGACTTTTGCAAAGTCATTTAGGACAAATTAACCCTAATATTAATAAAGGTATTGTTTACTACAAAGTTATTAATTTTTTTATTTAATGTTACAGATCGCATTTTTGTGAATAAAAGAGACGCTATTATGCATTAGCGAAATCGCTTAACGACGGGTAAAGATAACGTTCTCTTTGTCTGTATAACGATGAAACTTGTTATTCAATTTTAATAATTACTATTCATTCAGAGGTCTTTATGGGCAGTACCGGAAGTGTCAGTGCGTGGGATGAAGCGTTATTAATTGCCGCTATTCAATATCCTGTTCCTATTATTAAGGGGCCTGAAGATATTCAGGTTCAAGTGCGGCAGATTTGTAAAACAATCGATTCAACTAAAGCCGGTTATCCTGACTTGGATTTTATTGTATTTCCTGAATATTCCGCTCAGGGATTAAATACCAAGATCTGGACTTACGATGAAATGTTGTTATCGCTGGACAGTCCAGAAGTGGATTGTTTTCGCCAGGCTTGTATCCGCAATGATATTTGGGGCGTGTTTTCAGTCATGGAACGTAATGAAGATCCGTCTCAGCCACCTTATAACTCTGCAATTATTATTAACAATAATGGTGAGATTGCATTGCATTACCGAAAATTGCAGCCTTGGGTGCCGATTGAGCCTTGGATGCCGGGTAATTTGGGCATGCCGGTTTGTGAAGGGCCTAAAGGTACAAAGCTGGCGGTGTGTATTTGTCATGATGGTATGTTTCCTGAGTTGGCGCGTGAAGCAGCCTATAAAGGTTGTAACGTTTTTATCCGTATTTCTGGTTATTCTACCCAAGTCAACGATCAATGGATCTGGACTAATCGCACTAATGCCTGGCAGAACTTAATGTATACCGTATCGGTTAATCTGGCAGGTTACGATGAAGTTTTTTATTATTTCGGTGAAGGTACGATTTGTAATTATGACGGTAACGTTATCCAGCAAGGTCAGCGTAATCCGTGGGAAATTGTTACCGCTGAACTATTCCCGCGTCTGGCGGATAAGGCTCGTGAGAATTGGGCGCTAGAGAACAGTATTTTTAATCTCGGTTGCCGAGGCTATGTTGGTAAACCTGGCGGGGAGAGAGCTAATTATTTGACTTGGGTGCGCGATTTGGCAAACGGTGAATATAAATTGCCTTGGGATGAAAACATCCGTATTCGTGATGGCTGGAAATATTACCCAGAAGGTGTGAAATTGGGGCCATTACCGAAAATTGATAAGTAAACTGAGAGGCTAATAATATGGCAACCACAGGAGTGCTGCGATGCTGCTATTCTTTCCATCCTATGTCAACTTAAAGCGTAGTGGAAAAGTGGTGAATCTGGCATTCTTCTGGTATGAAAGGTATTGTGTGAAATTTTAACTATTTTTTTTGAAATTGAAAATAGTATAAATATTTTATTGGATAACTATTATAGCAAGGTGATTTTTATTATCTTTTTATTAATCCTATTGTGTTTATTAATTGATTGCATTACTAGTCTAGTATTAATTTATTGAATGGATTAATCATCTATATGATGATTGAGAATAGTTTTAATTCTCGTGTAAATTGGATATATAAAATCTAGATTTAATTGAACTGAGATATATACGGTAGATTAAAATAAAACGATTTTTTAAAAACGATTAAAGTAGAAATATATTTTAGACTGGATGATTCACCGTGATAGGCCATAGTGTAATCCTATTCATCAAACATCTAAGCATCATGATGTTTGATGAATACTCCTATTTTCTATTAAAAAGGTAATTACTTATGGCAAATAAAATAGAATCACGAATTAGCTATAAAACGCTATTTAACGATAACCAAGATCTCTATTGTTTTCCCGGTTTACCTGAAGCCAACGATGGCCCTTTGGCTTATTTGGTCGATCTGTATCAACAGTCCTGCTTGTTTGAAGAAGATGCCGATAAAAAGAGTGCCCGGCTTCTTAGCCAACGACGGCCAGATATTGAAAAATTACTGCTTGATGGCACAAATCTCAATCAAACCAGTCAATCATTACCCTTTGTTGTTGAAATTCTTGCCGAAAAAGTTAAAACATATCTCAATAACGACCAACCTTTGACGGGTTCGTTGGCTGATATTTATTACCCGCTTTCGTTGCCATTTCATTTTCCACTCCAGCAAACGACAACCGTACTGGCCGAAAAGCAGATCTCATTACTGGATCTTATTCAACAAGCCGACAGAAAATACCCCAATTTTATAGATGACAACCTGAGCGTGGATTCGCTGCAAACGGCCATGATGGTTAGTAGTACCTTGGCGCCCAAACTGCAAGCTTTGCTGTTGGAAACATCACAAAGCGGCCAAAAAGATTTCTTCGATAACTACTACGGTCTCAAAGGCGATGCAGCCGAGGCGGAACGCTCTTTGTCTCGCCTCACAGTGTTTACCCAACAAACCGGGCTAAGTTCCCAAGAAGCTGAACGCCTGTTTGCCGTTAATGGCATATCAAAAGAGGAAGAAGACGAGATATACAGTACCGTCACTTATTCCGCGAATGTCATCAAACCCGACAATGTGGATAAACGGTTTCCTTCCGGTGCTAACTATGCCGCTTCCTATATCAATGCGGGTCAAGCTCCCGCGCTCTATCTGGAAAAATTCGAGAATAAAGACACCGCCAAAAGCGTTATCCTAATCTCAGACGTCAGTACTGATAACTTTGACCGTATCCAACGTTTCCTGCATCTGCAAAAAGCACTGAAACTCTCTTATGAGCAACTGGATCTGTTACTGGCAACCGCACGACAAGCAGAAAAACAGACCGGTTTTGTTATCACAGAAGCAACTATCCGCACATTGGGCGTCTTCCTGCATTTCCGGCAAGAGTACAACATAACCGCAGAGCGGTTTGCTGCTTTTATCGGCCAGATAACGCCTTATGCTCTCGGCGATCAACTCTCCTTCTTTGACAGGATTTTCAATGCGCAAGGACTGTCAAAACAGGCATCCTCTTCCTCTGTGCTTGTGCTGGATAATCGTGAATTTGACCCAATGGCGACCGAAGGCCCTGATGCTTTAATCGTTAATCAGCTATGCAAAGGTCTGAATATTGATGATGAAACATGCCAAATTCTGCTAACGCTCGTGATGTATGTTCAGGGGTTGAAGAAACCCCAGTGTTCACTGAATGTCGTTTCCGCCCTGTATCGCTTGGTAGAATTGCCTCGTCAGTTACGCATGTCAATTAAAGAGGGTTTGGGGCTACTCGTCATATTGAGCCGTGATAATAACAATTATCTGCAACAGCTAGCGGGTATTCCAACATTGGCGCAAGATGCCAAGGCCATTGATATCCTTGATGTACTTATCGCGGTCATGAATGCGGCACAGTGGATTCAGCGCCATAATTTATCTCCCCTGTCGCTGAACACGTTACTCACCCCTTATCGATCTGACGGCAATGTGACGGTTGATATTGAGAATATTGATTGGATTAACAAAGTCAGAACTGTTATCCCTGATGCTAGCGATGCGCTGTTGAGTGAAGCTAAAATTGGCGCTGTCATGCAAGACTTTCAGGCGAAGAAGACGCCGATCCAGTGGATGAATGAGCTTAATCAACTGATAGGAGAATTAGGTGTTGTTTTGGTTCAAGTCGTTTCAAACGATGATCAAAAAGCCTTAAGCGGCAAAGTCAGCGAAATTCTTAAAAAATTAGCCCAAGATGATAAATGGCAACAACAAGGGGATACCTGGACACAAAAGTTAACGACCTTGATAGGCAACGCCTTTATTGCCCAACAGGATCTGATAATTAATGCTATCGCCCATGTCTTTGATATTGAGGATTCACTTGCGCTGCCACTATTGCGATGGACGGGAAATAGCAACGTTAACTTTTTGAGGAAGACCATTGTATTGGCTCGTCGTTCCGGTTCTCAACAACAAACAGAGCAAGCGCTGACTACATGGTACGATCTCAACCGTTATGCTGAGATTTGCAAGCTATTCAAGCTGAAAGATACAAGCGTTATAGCATTAGTGAGTTACCCTGCCGGGTTCAATCTCCAGAAAGATAACCAACTTCGCCCCCTTGATTTGACGTTTCTCCATCGCCTGAGCCGTTATAGTGATTGGCTGAATTTATTACCCGCCAATAAAACAGAAGTTGATGTGATCTACTATCTGTATCAAGTCGGTCAAATTGGGCAACAACCGTCTGACGCCAAAGTTTGGAGTGCTGAACAGGCAGCCACAAATCTGGCCGAATTAATTGGCTGGTCAAGTAAAGAGGTTCTGCGGGTAACCAGCGATTTCAATCTGAAGGTGGCACAGAATGTCGTTGACGTTAGTACCGTCATGCGTCTAAAAGCACTGGCCGAAAAGAGTCAAGTATCTGCCCAGCCATTACTGGATATCGCCAAACTGACCACAGCATCCAGCTATGATCATTGGTATCAAGTCAGCAGCGCTTTATTTGCCGCCACCTCTTCCGAAGTACAATCCAAGCTAGGCGGTTCACTCAATGAACGCTGGCGCGATGCGATGGTCGAATATCTGTTACGGCGTTGGGCGCCTTCCAGCGATGCTTCATCGGATATCACGACCGTTGAAGATCTTTCAAACTATTTCCTGACCGATATATTGGTTGCTAAAGAAGTCGATACCAGTAGAGTGGCTTTTTGCATTGCCAGCTTACAACGTTATCTGTTTCGTCTCTTTTCCCGGATGGAAACCGGCTATGAGGGACAAATCATCAGTGATGAACGCACCCAGTTCTGGGAGAACTTTCTGAATCAATATAACCGTTGGCAAGCTTGGCAAAGGCAAAGAAACTTCCCGGAAAACTTTATCTCCCCCGCTAGCAGGCTGCGTAAAACCAGCGCCTTTACCACGCTGGAAAACGATTTGGGTCAATCACGTTTGAACAACAATATGATCCAAACAGCCATTCTGCATTATCTGACCGAATTTGAACGGATCAGCAATTTGCAATTAATGTGCGGCTATATCGACGGTACTGACCCTAAAAACGATAGCTATCACTTTATCGGTAAAAGCAATGTCGAACCTATAGAGTATTACTGGCGCACACTGGATATTAAGCTGCGTGATAACAACGATGTCATTAGCCCACTGGCGTGGAGTGAATGGGAAAAAATCACATTGTCTTTATCCGGAACCATGCTGGCAATCCGGCCTATTGTGATTTCTGGCCGTCAATATGCAATCTGGGTTGAGCGTGAAGCAACGCCATTGATGGGTGTAGATCAGAAACCCACCGATTATCGCGCCATTAATGTGAAATTTACCTTCAAACAAAGCAATGGTGAATGGAGCGCCCCCAATCTATTACTCCGCTTGGATGGTAGAGATGCCAACGGTGAATATCCGACACAAGAGGGGCAGCGCGTTACCGATAAAAGTAACCCTTACTTGAAAGATGAAAAATATAAACCTGGGTTGATAGCCATGGTGGATGTACAACTACAAGTGGACGGAGACCAATGGATGGGGGTTTTATTGTACGACTCCGAAAATAAAGATAGCAGCAAGTGGGAGAAAAACAAAGATTATTACCTTGAATTGCGCGACTTATTATTGCTGGATAAGAAGTCCCTGACTCAAGAGAATGAAAAAACACTTGTTACGATGTGGTATAAGTTGTTCAGCAATCCAGACACACTACAACATCACTATGCAGGTACAGCGAAGTTTCTCACCATAAAAGAAACCGAGGAGGAAACGAAGAATAGTTATGATGGTGTTAAACCACATAAATCTTCTTTTCTGCAATTAGAGGGCAAAGTAGGCAGCGGAGGAACTAATCTTCTGTTAACTTGCAGAAACACATTGGTTAAACGCCATCAGTTAGAATCATCAAACCCTGACAGGTTCCCCTCTGAAGCACTTTTTTGGGTGATCGATACTAAGAACATTCAAATGCAAGTCGAAATTCCTGCCAGTGATACGGCAATAAAAACGTTTAATTTTAAATGGGTTGGAGAAAATGCACCAACGGATGTTTTTATTATCAGCTATGATGAAACACAACTTTTCAAGTTATTACCTTCTGAATGGAAAGATGATCAAATTACCAAAAGCCACGATTTTTCATGGATCGGTAGCGGTGCATTTCAGGCCAGTACACAATGGAATCTCAGTGATAAAAACCTGTCCCTCTCCATTGAGGGAGAGAATATTTCCTTACGTAAAGAGATATACAAAATCCAAGATGGTTGGGAATATTTATCATCTGTGCTGATCTTCAGAACATACCCACAAGGTGAACAATACGCCATACAAGAATTACCACTAGATGGTAACGCGGTAATACAAGATATCATTTTTAATCTTAAGCCAAATATCAATACTTATTCTTTTAGTTTAGTTGCAGGATTAATTGAATCAGAAAATAAACTACAAGTTATCGAGAATATATACGAACTCACGATCGAAGAAGGTGATAAAATTCCTGCCATTACGTTGAAAAGAAATACAAAGCAAGTTCAATATCTAGATATAACCAACCTGAAATTCAAATCTACCGCCATTAGATTAAACACATTATTTGGCAAACAACTGGTCGCACGAGCGACGCAATCCATTGACAAGGTATTGGCATGGGAAACTCAATCCTTGCTGGAGCCTGCGTTGGATAACGAAACTTCACCGACAAAAGTCGATTTTAATGGTGCTAACGGGCAATATTTCTGGGAACTGTTTTTCCATCTTCCTTTCCTAATCTCTTCCCGACTTTATGAAGAGCAGCGTTTTTATGATGCACGCCGATGGTTTATTAATTACCTGTTTGACCCTTATAACAATATTCGAATGTGGAATTCTCGCGCCATTGTCGAAAATGGCAATGATCTTCCTCCAATAATGAGAACGGCCGATCCTGATACTATCGCTTACAACCAGCCCGTCTATTATCAGAAATCCCTGTTCCATTTCTTAATCAATTTGTGGATACAAGAAGGCGATAACCTCTACAGACAACTGACCAGAGATAGCCTGAATGAGGCTGGTTTATGTTATCAACAGGCTTTGCAATTGCTCGGCGCATTACCGGAAGGTTTGGATGCCAGTCATTGGCGCCCAGAGACCTTGGAAAAGGTCAAAGCAAAATTGAAACCCAAAGTACGTGCGGCTGAAAATTTATTTAAATCCCCGTTCAATGAAAAACTGATTGAATTTCAAAAAACGTTGAACACTCGGCTCTATAACTTGCGTCATGGCCTAACACTGGATGGCAAAGTACAACCGTTGCCACTTTATGCTAGTGCCGCGAGTGCAGAGAGCTTGACGCAAAGAAACGCAGGCTATCTCACCAGCGGGCTGAACAATATGCAGCAGCAGATCCCCCCTTATCGCTTCCCATTGATGTTAAAAAGCGCAAATAGCGCGGTAAAACAATTAATTGAAATGGGACATCGGTTACTTCATATCATAGAAACTGAAGTTGATGCCGAAAAGGACGTGCTGGTACAATCGCAAGCGCTCCGGTTATCTGCTTTTACAGTGGAACTGCAACAACAAGCCTTGCAACTTGCGCAAATGGGGAAAGCCACACTGGAAGTCAGCAAAAAAATGGCAGAGGAGCGCTACCAACATTATCACGCTCTATATGAAGAAAATCTTTCTGCTTTGGAGATTTCAGCCATCAGCATGAAAGTGGCATCAGGAATATCCAGAATGACGGCGGCGCCTTTCTTTATCACCAGCGCGGCACTGGAAACCATACCCAATATTTTTGGTCTGGCAGTTGGGGGAACAAGGTACGAAGCGCCTGTCAAAAATGTAGCTATCGTTGCTGAAATTCTTTCTGATGTATTAGACAACACTGCCGACAGGTTGCAAGACGGAGCAGAATACCAACGCCGCCGCCAGGAATGGGAAATTGAGTACAAACAAGCCCACAGCGAAATCAATATCATTGAGATGCAATTAAAAGAGCAGGAATTGCTTATCAAAAGCTCTCAAACCGCCCTGCAAGAAGCTCAGGCACAACAATCCGCTGCCCGTGAGCTGTATGAGTTTATAACATCCGGCTTTCTGGTTGTCCCAACCTATAAGTGGCTGATGGGTCGTCTCGCAGCACTGTATGCGCCAGCCTATGATGCGGTACTTTCTATGTGTTTGATGGCGGAAAGAAGCTGGCGGTATGAAGTCGGGGATTATCAGCGGCAAGGTTTTATCAAAACCTCGGCGTGGAATGATTCTTACCAGGGTTTGCTGGCAGGGGAATCTTTGCAGCTTGATCTATTACAAATGGAAAGCGCTTGGTTACAACGCAATGAACGCCGTTTGAATATCAATAAAACCATCTCGCTCAGTAAATTGCTGTCAGACAATGGGTTGAAAACTCAAATCATTAATAAAAAGGCGGTGAGTTTTACGCTGGATTCTAAACTGTTCGACACGAATTATCCCGGACATTATCTACGCCAGATTAAGCGCATTTCCGTTTCGATATCACTAAACATATCCAGCCCTTACCCTGCATTACCGACGGAGATTAGCGCCATCCTGACACAAACCAGCAGTTTCACTTTAACCAATACCGATATTGATGGGGTAACCTGGCTTTATGACCCAACCAGAAATAGCGGAAGCGATAAAAATATTGTGAAGAATCTGCGCGCTCAACAGCAAATTGCCCTCTCTTCCTTAAATGAAAAAGATGATGGTGGTGTCGCTAAAGAGAACTGGCTATGCACCCTGATGTTTGATGATGATCGCTATCTGCCTTTCGAAGGAACAGGAGCCATTTCAACCTGGACATTGGAATTCCCCGATCAGTCTGTGATTGATGTCCTGGTTCCCAACCTTTATACATCGCAGTTGAAAGATATTCAGATTCATCTCCACTACACTGCGTTAGATGGTGGTAAACCGTTTGCCACAGCAGTAAAAGGTAAAGTGAAGAATGGATAAATCGGCGCCTGAGAGAGTGAATTATATGATGGTCGAGTATCAATAGTTTACTGGATAAGATCGGATTGTTGATAACGTACCGCTTTATCCAAAACATCGTTAACGGTCAGAGCTGGGAGTTTTCCCGGCTCTGTACTGAACATCAATAAGTTGAGCGGGAATTAGGGGCTATTTTGTCTGCTTAAAGAATCTGAAATTCCTATATAGGGTATTTTTAGTAGTGATAGCGGCATTGTGCTATTAATAGTTCATCATTCTCAACAGAGTATACTAACCTCTGTTCCTCAGTAATACGCCTTGACCAGAACCCGGTAAAATTGTGTTTAAGAGGTTCAGGTTTACCAATACCTGTAAATGGTTGTCTTTTTATATCTTTGATTAAGTTGTTAATACGCTTCAATATTGCTCGGTCAGTTTGTTGCCAATAAAGATAATCTTCCCAGGCGTTATCTGAAAAAGTTACTTTCATCAGTCTAAATCCAATTCCTTGACCTTTCCTTTCCCGGTTCTTAACTGAGAAATAGATTCTATAAGGCGATTCGTGTTGGTTGGTGATCTCATCAAATAAGCTGTTTCTTGCAAAGATTCGAAATCAGCTAATGACATAAGTACGCAACTTTCGCCATTTTTACGAGTGATAATCACTGGGCTACAATCGTTCACGACATTTATCATCGTTTTAGAAAAATTTTGTCTTGCTTCTGAGTAAGTTAACACTTTCATTTATCCCACCTATGTCAAGAAATAACCTGAAAAATACAACGAAATACCGATTAATCGTACAATATATTGTACGATTGTTTTTGTATCTTGCAAGCTTCTAAGTTCATAATTTGTGATAGCCGAGCTATAGCGGTCATTATTATCAGATTAACTAAGGTGTCATATGTACAACTTTGACAAATACAAATATAAAGAGCGAAACGTTGCCTGCCGAAAAAATGCAGGTTGTGTTCTTTCTGCCGAAGAGAGTGAGCGTGTTGCACGATTGATTCGTGTGTTTGATGCCGCAGTACAACTTTTTAGCGGAAATAAGAATGAAGCATGGATATGGTTAAAAAGTCCTGTTAAGGGGCTTGGTGGAGTTACTCCAATGTCTCTTATTGCAACTGAAAGTGGCGCACTTGAAGTGCTAGATCTCATCTGGCGTCTGGAACATGGGGTATTCTCATGATTTTTCTATAGAATTAAGAAAAATCATTCTCCTTCTTTAATCTCTCTTTTCTAGATTAATGCCCAGTCAAATGTGAACTGGGCATTTTTTTAACGTCATGGTAGGTGGCAGGTTTACATTAAATAGAATCGATATTAATTATTTCAAATTGTTATTATATTAATAATATATTATATGTGCGGAATTAATGTTATTCGTAAAAATATATTTTTGGTATTTTAATAAAGAAAAAATAAATAATTGATCATAATTAGTGAAACGTTATATCTTATGTGAAAGAAAGAGGTTTTCTGCGTTAAATATTGTTTTTTAATTTTGGCTTTTTTATTTGAAAGTATTTGTCTATACATCAGTTTAGGTATTTTTTGATTTTAAAGTTTTATGGTGCGTTTTTTATGAATAAATTGTCTTTTGAGTAAAAGTATGTCTAAAAGATTTGTACAAATTCTCTCTAATCTGCATATCAGCAGGAGAGCTGCTTACCTTATATTCTGTGTGCTAAGAACTAAATTGCCGGATAAATGAAATAATGGTGGAGTAGCATTTTCCTGCATTCAGTATTTTAAATAAAGCTTAATCGTTGAGCCGGAATATCTGTTTTTTTCGAAATGATTATATCCCGTGATCACCGCTTTAACGTTGCTAACAATCTGTTATTTGGTCTCTTTTTATCATGAAGAGGCTAAAGGATTTATATTGCCAAAAAAATGAGACATTCAACCTAACCATTATATCCGTCGAGTACGGTTTTAACTTCTATTAAACTAAGGGATTGTTTATGGGGAAATCATCAAGCAGAAGTGCGGAATATTTCTTTACCGGGAATTATTTCGCTGATGACAATGATAATGACATTGATGCCATTGGATTTGGTGGCTATATCTATGCCCGCGGAGGAAATGACCATATTGCTCTGGGGTCGATTGCCGCCAAAGTTTATACCGGTACAGGTAATGACACGGTAGTCGGTGGTGCGGCATATTTATCCATTGTGGATTCCACAGGTGATTTGGTAGTAAGAGGTGGTGCGGGTTACACTGATATTGATAAAGATGGTGATGGTGATATTTCATTTTCTGGTGCCGCGGGTGGCGTTGTTATGGATCACACCGGTCATCACGGTGATCTGGATTTTACCGGTGCGGCCATTTATAACGAAATGAACCGTGACGGTCTAACGGGTAATATGAGCTTCAATGGTTCTGGCGGCTACAATAAATTATGGCACGGAACCAATCAGGGAGATTTATTCTTTGATGGCGCTGGAGCGGGTAACAAAATTGACCGCACTTGGTATGACAATTACAACGGAAGCCGTGGCGATGTCACATTTAATGGCGCAGGTGCGGCAAATAGTATTAGCTCGCGGACAGAGTTCGGTAATATTGTTTTTGAAGGTGCCGGGGTTGATAATCACATTGTACGTAAAGGTAAAGAGGGTGATATTACCTTGAGTGGTGCTGGGGCATCGAACCGAATTAAGCGTATTCGCCAAAAGGAAGATGTTTACGTACAGACCCGTGGTGATATTTCTTTCGAGGGGGCAGGTGGTTATAACAAGATTTATTCTAATATTGCGCATGGCAATATTAATTTCTCCGGTGTCGGAGCCTACAACCAAATATCAAGAATAGGTGTCAATAATAGTCTCCGTGATGAGGCGCTGGAATATGCTAAGGCTAAAGATATTGTATTAACTACAGCGACGATGGGCGGAACTTGGATTCAAGAAGCCCGGCAAGTGACAGGTATTAAATCAACCACTGAACCTGATACTTATCTCTTTGCCTTTGCTGACGAAATGTATACGAAAATCAGCAAAATTCAGCTCCAAAATGATCCCGAAACCGGCAAGCTCAATTATTACGCTACCTCCTGGTATAAAGAGGGTAATCACCTCAATGGTCTCGCTTCAACGGAGATTTCTTCCGGTAATGGATTTGTCAATATCAACATCAATGATGCTTACCGACTTTTCAATTTAATGGTTGAACATCATCAACCGGTAACTATCCATGCCGTTGAAGAAGGTTTGTCTGAAAATGAATGGGTTATTTATGCGGGTGGGACAGCGGTCAAAGCGGAAGATATCACCCTCTCTGATGCAAAGATGGGAGGGCATGCGATCTCTGCCAATTGTCAGAAGTTTGATGTTTCCGCGGTGAGATCGAACCGTCAACCGAATACTTATGTATATGCTAAATATCTAGAATCATACACGAGAGTGGTGGTGGTTGAACTGGGAAATGATCCTATCACGCAGGAACTCAAATACCTTGTCAACGCGTGGTTCAAAGCGGGTGATCATACCGGCAATCTGGCTGATGAAGATATTTCATCCGCAAACGGTTATCACTCGATAAGTGCAGGTAGTTGTGTGTTAAGTCAGCTTCAATATAGCCTTAATGCAACGATGCGGTATGGTTCTGATCGGTTGGCACATACCGAAGAATACCGTCAGCAAGCACTGGTGAACTCATCTACTAACAGTGGTGACAGCTCCGGTGATATTCAATTCAATGGCGCTGGCGGCGGAAATGTTATTACATCCAGCGTCACCTATGGCAATGTCAATTTTGAAGGAGCGGGTGCTGCGAACGTCGTTGTAAAAAAGGGGGAAGAGGGTAAGTTGACATTCCGTGGCACAGGTCTGGCAAATGTCGTTGTTCATCAAAGTCAGCGTGGAGATATGGATGTTTATGCTGGTGGTGCGGCAAATGTTTTCGTCCGTGTCGGAGATGGACGATATTTGGCACATCTTCTGGCGGTCGGCAATATTTCAATCCACAACGGCAATGGCAACAGCCAGATTTTCATGTTAGGTGGCTGCAACACGCACACGCAGATAGGCAATGGTAGAGCGAGCTGGTTAGGTGCGGGCGGTTTTAATGTCATGACCCAAAAAGGAAATGGCAGTCTCTCCTCGGTATTGGTGGGCGGCGCCAATGTGCTGACTAAGCTCGGTACCGGTGATTTGGTTTCCGGTATGCTCGGCGGGGCTAACATTATCACGCATATCAGTGATGATGCTGAAGTGTCGAATACTAGGGCAATTGCCTTGGGTGGCGCTAATGTTCTTACCAAGAAAGGGCCGGGTAATGTGTTGGCAGTGATGGGCGGTGGTGCAAACGTTCTGACTCACATTGGTAACGGAAATACGACAGGTGTGATGCTCGGTGGCGCCAACATCCTGACAAAAATAGGAGACGGCGATACTACCGGCACTCTGTTTGGGATAGGTAATGTACTTACCCATGTCGGTGGCGGTCAGACTGTGGGGGTGATGGGAGCGGCAGGCAATATCTTTACCAGAGTCGGGGATGGCGCTGTGATTGCAGCCATGATTGGCGCAGGCAACCTCTTTACTCATGTCGGTAAGGGTGATGTATGGGCGTTGATGGGAGGCGCGGTAAACATCTTTACTAAAGTGGGTGATGGTGATGCGTTGGCGCTGATGATAGCCGCAGGCAACATATTTACCCACATTGGTGATGGGAGTAGTGTCGCCCTGATGCTGGCAAAAGGTAATGTCGCGACTAAGGTGGGTAATGGTATGACGTTAGCCGCAATGGTGGGTGGCGCCAATATTTTTACCCATATGGGAGATGGTAATACCTTTGCCGCCATGATCGGTGGCGCCAATGTGTTGACTAAGATCGGTAATGATCTGACAACTGCTTTGATGATAGGTAAAGCTAATATCTATTCCCATGTGGGTAATGGTTCCAGTATTGGCTTGTTTGCCGGTGAACTGAACGTAATGACTAAAATCGGTGATGGCACAACGTTGGCGGCAATGTTTGGTCAGGCCAATATCATGACCCATGTCGGCAATGGTTTAACCGGTGTTTTGGCGTTAGGAGAAGCGAATGTTGTCACCAAAACCGGTAATGATTTTATGGGGGTGGTTGCAGGGGCGAAAGCTAATGTTATTACTCATGTAGGCAACGCGGTGACTGCTGGCGTACTGCTTGGCGAAGGTAATATTCTGACCAAAGTGGGAGAGGGGACGACTGTCGGCTTGCTTGTGTCGAATGTGGGGAATGTCATGACCCATGTTGGTGATGGCACAACAGTGGGATTTGCTAAAGGTAAAGCCAATATCATTACCAAAGTGGGGAATGGCGCCGGTATCAATGCGGTTTGGGGTGAAGCTAATATCTTGACGCAAAAGGGGCATGGTGATCGTTATAACTTCGCGAAAGGTAAAGCGAACATCATAACCAAAGTGGGTGATGGACAAGAAGTGACGATCGTTCAGGGTGATGTCAATATTATCACTCATGTTGGTCACGGTGATGATTACACCGGCGCCTGGGGTAAAGCTAACGTCATTACCAAGGTCGGTAATGGGCGCAATGTGGTGCTTGCCAAAGGTGAGGCTAATATTGTGACTCAGGTGGGTAACGGTGATAGTTTTAATGCCTTGTGGAGTAAAGGGAATATTGTCACCAAAGCGGGTGATGGCATGCAAGTTACCGCGGCAAAAGGCAAAGCGAATATCACCACCACCGTGGGAAATGGCTTAAATGTAACGGCGACGCATGGCGACCTGAATGTGAATACCAAAGTGGGTGAGGGTGTTTCCGTTAACGTGGCATGGGGTAATTTCAATGTTAATACTAAAGTTGGAAATGGCCTGAATGTTGCGGTGATGAAAGGTAAAAATAACGCCAATATTCATATTGGTGATGGTCTGGGGATGAATGCCTCTTATGCACGTAATAACGTGGCGATTAAGATCGGTAACGGTGATTTCTATAGTTTCTCTGTTGCAGAAAGCAATACGCAAAGCAACAAACTCTCTTCCTTCTTTGAACATATCAAACAGACAGCGTTAGGTGTGGGGGGCAGTCAGGCGATCAATTATCTGGTTGAGGGCGGTGAGGCTAGTACATCTGGGACACATAAAGGCAGGGGGGCTATTAATTTAGCCGAAGTTTCTGCTATTGATGGTTTTAAGATGGATGAAATCGCACCGGTAAGTTCAGATTTAAGCAGTCGTCTGAATAGTTCTGTAACAGCGATAGAAACGCCCGAGCTCGAAAATATCCATCATTCATTGAATATTGATAAAAGCGATGATCGGAAACAGGAAGCCAATCTGATCATCAATGGTAATTTTGAGCAAGGTAATTACGGCTGGCTGGCAACTAATGGTATTGAAGCATATCACTCAGCCGGTGCTTACGGTCTTGATAACGAGGGGCATGGAGAGCGGGTTAGTGAACTTGACGCGGATAGAAACACTGCGATTTATCAGGATCTACAAGACTTGTTCGAGGGAGAAGTTATTTCATTGAGCTTTGATTTTGCCAATCGCGCCAATGCTTATCTTACCAATAATGGCATGGAGGTTTTCTGGAACGGGGAACAGGTATTCTCAACTTCTGGAGATGCCGCTGGATGGCAAAACAAAACGCTGGAGTTGACAGCGAAAACCGGTAGTAACCAAATTGCATTTAAAGGTACAGGTTTAAATGATGGCGTAGGTTATGTTCTCGATAATATTGTTGCGAAATCTGAAAGCTCACGACCAGCCAAGGCCGTTATCGAACAGGTAAAACAGGATAAAGCGGCGCAAAACGCGTTAAGTGATAAAAATAAGGCTGGAGAAGATCGCCGCGTCTTGGAACAAGAGAAAGAGAAACAACTGGCAGCAATTGCAGAAACACAATCTCGATTGGAGTCAACGGATCAGGCGGTGCTAAACACCAATGGGCAAGCGCAGCGTGATGCGATAAAAGAAGAATCACAAGCAGTGACAGATGAGCTGCTCTCCATGACTCAAGGTCTGGATGCATTGAATGACTTTGATAATTATCACGGTAAATCTGGTGATCAATGGCGTAATCAATTTGCTGCCGAATTCTTAAACAATGTTCAGAGTAAGTTGGATAACACCAAAACTAATGCACAGAGAGCATTGGTTAATGTACAGCAAAATATTAGCGATAACCGACAGAGTGTGAAAAAAGCGATTGCACAATCGGAGGCAGGTATAGCGAAAAGTGAGCAGCATCGTATTGGCGTGCGACAAGATATGATAGACGCTCATAAAAAAGTGGAATTGAGAGAAAAAGAGGCCCTGTTACAACAGCGGCAAGCAGAAAGAGCGGAAAGTAATGCCAGTGTTGCTTATCTAGAGGCAGAAAATCGAGGCAAACGTGATATTGCTGTGGCTGAGGAGAAAGTGATTCAGGCACAAACCGATGCGAAGAGCGCGAAACAGAGTGACAATGCTAAGCCACAGCGAATAGGCGCACTTGGTAGCGGTTTGCCGGGAGAGGCTTATCAGTCCACGGCTATGCCTGAAACCAGCAGCCATGTTAACCCTGAGTTTGTCGCACAGGCAGATGGGCGATTCAGTGTAGGATTGATAGAAGAAGATCTGACTATACTGAAAGATGCAGAAAACATGATTAATCGATTGCAGGTTAATAATCAATCTCCGTTGGATAAAAATCTGCTAACAACATCTTCTCAACATCGTGGGGTAATAAAAGGAGATGTTTTTCAAAAAATTGATAACAAAATTTTTGACTTCATAGCACATGGAAAAGAGCTGGAGGCTTATTCATTCCATTTTAGCCAAGATGGTAATGTGTTGGAAAAAGTTAGCAAAATCATCCCAGAAATTGGCAGTGTGCTCTTGACTAAAGGAGATACCGCTGAGTCTAAAAAGCTCATGAAAGGATTGTGTTTTGCTTTATCTGCCCGTTACTTAATGGAAGAGCGAGTACATGGCTCTGGGGGTGGTAAAGCTTATATGTTGTGGTTGAAGGACACTGTTAAAGCCTATAACGACAAATCAGTCAATAAGAAAACCGATATCAACGCCATTGAATCCGCTTTGCTGACTCAATATCGCCGTCAAAATATTGGGGTGGTTATTGAAGATTTATTATCGATGCAGTACAGCCAATTTATGGATGACTCTACTCTTGAAGCCTATAAAAAAGCGAATGCTGCTTATGGCGGCAAATTGAAAGCTAATGGATTGGCCGGGCCGAACATTAATAATGCACTGAATTACTCTGCGGAAGGCTATGAATCCGTCATGGATAAGCTGCGTCATGTAAGAAAATCGACTTATATGACATTCATGTCTGAAGAACATGCTATGTCCGTTGTGGTACATAAAAAAATCAATCAAACAGTCTGGTCATTTTATGATCCTAACTATGGTGGCAAATCGTTTGCTAACTATAACGATTTCCGTCGCTTTATGGATACGTTCCATAAAGGATTTATAACGAGTTATAAATTTCAGGCAAGTAAAGAATCCAACCAAAGCTTTTATGTTCAATTTAATAAGTTTGAAGAGGGAACCATTGCGAAATATGACGGCGTTTGGAAAACGTCACGTGATGGTGAACAAAACTACGTATTGCGCGCATTGAAAGAGCAAGGCAAGGTATTTAACTTAGGCTCAAACGTCACTGGGCGTGTAGTTGATTACCGAGAAGGTGATATCACCTTGGAAGTGACAGCTAAGCAAGGTAAACAAACTAAGAAGGTTCTGGTTGACATTGAGAGCAACAACTTTAAACAAGCGGCCAGCTTTGTGCAGTCGAATATCGATAAAGTCCTCTCTTATCCAGCAGCAAATCGGTTGATACTTAAAGTGCCGGTTGATAGTGATGCGGCGAGCTCTTCACTGGAAAAATTGTCATCAAGTGACATCATCAAAAACAAAGATGCGGGAACTTGGGAGCAGGTGGTTGTCACACCACAAACCGATGATCGTGCAACGCGTTTTTATGGTCAGATTATTATTCAAATGGAAGATGATCCGATCGTTGCCAAAGCCGCCGCCAATCTGGCCGGTAAACATCCGGATTCCAGTGTAGTGGTGCAACTGGATGCTGACGGTAAATATCGTGTCGTCTATGGCGATCCTGCCAGATTATCCGGCAAGTTACGTTGGCAAATTGTCGGTCATGGCCGTGATACGTCGGAGCAAAATAACATTCGCCTGAGTGGTTACACTGCCGATGAACTCGCTGTTAAACTAAAGCAGTTCAGTCACGACCTTAAATCGGCGGGTAAACTAGGCCATATCAGCATTGTGGGTTGTTCTTTGATAAGTGATGACAAACGGGACGGTTTTGCTCGTCGCTTTATCACTGAGTTAGATAAACAAGGTATTCGTAGTAATGTTTCCGCCCGCCGTAGCGAAGTAGCAATTGATGCAACAGGCCGTAAATTTACCCGTGATGCCAATAACCAATGGGTTAATAACTTGCCTGATAACAAAGTTGTATTCGAATGGAATAAACAGGGTGAATTGACAACCAGTACAGAAAGGGTTATTCGCGGTGTTACTGAAAGTGATATCACCCTTTCCAAGGTGGGATACACCGGGGATGATGCGGTGACCAGAGGGGCAGTTGCAGATTATCGTCGTCCTTTTACCATGCCAAAGAAACGTGAAAATACTATTCAGATTGACTCCAACGATAAATCGAATAATCAGTTTAGCTACTCCGGCAACATTCAGGTTAATGTGGGTGAAGGGGAGTTTACTGCGCTCAATTGGGGAACATCAAATGTCGGTATTAAAGTGGGTAGCGGTGGCTTTAAATCACTGGCCTTCGGTGACAATAATGTGATGGTCCATATCGGTGATGGAGACAGTAAATACAGCTTCGATATCAATGGTTACCAAGCGTTTGAAGGGGCGCAGATGTTTATCGGTAATCGTAACGTGAGCTTCAATCAGGGCAGCAGTAATGACTTGATTGTGATGATGGACAAATCCATTCCAACGCCGCCACTGGTTAATCCATTTGATGGTGTGGTGCATGTTGCCGGTGTACTACAAGGTATTGCTTACTCTGGCAAAGAACAAGATTGGTTAATCGCGCAAGATCAGCAATGGACCATCGCCGGTGCGAACAAGTTTGTACAAGATATGTCCCGTTTGGATCAAACCAGTAGTGTGAACTACAAAACGTTGGTTGAGCTGGATTTACAGCATGAACGTAGTAGCCGCGGTTTGAAGCGAGATATTGAATCAACATTGAATAAAAAATATCACCAATGGTTAACCAGCAATGTGACTAGTATGGGCACCATGAGCCGCGCAAATAAATTCCGGCAGGCTAATGAGAAGCTGGCTTTTAACTTTGCCATCGGTGGTCAAGGAGCGGATATCCAGGTAACAGCCGGAAACTGGAATTTTATGTTTGGTGACCATATCCAGTCGATTATGGATACCAACCTGGGTTCGTTGTTTGGTCTGATGACTCAGCAATATTCGGCAACGGGTATGGCGAAGACCACTTTTACCTATCATCCGCAAGACTTGCCGCGTCAGCTTAGGAATAAGCTGCTTGGTCGATTAGCAAGTGTAAATGCAGAGACTACCCTAGCGGACATTTTTGGCGTGAATTACACCGCAGAGGGCCAAATTGTTTCCCTTACAGGGGAATCGGTTGATAGCGAAGCGATTCTGCAAGAGATGCTGGCAGTGATTGCAGAATTTAGCGGGGATCAACTGAAAGCTTTTACAAATCTAGAGAAGTTGCTTGATGGTTTGAAAGCGGGCATTGATATGGGCGAGGATGGCGTCAGATCGTTTGTGGAAAGTCATGGCCTGCAAGAGAAAGCGTCTGATGGAAATCGTGAACCGGAATCTCCAGTGAGCGTCGATAGAAAGCGTGCTCAGACCGATGATGATAAAGCCAAATCTGCATTTGGTTTTAATTCACTGAATTTGCCTAATCTGTTTGCGACGATGTTCAGTAAAGATAAGCAAACAGAAATGAAGTCCTTAATCACGCATTTGAAAGAAAACTTGACGGTTGATTTGCTTAATATGGAGGAAAAGACGTTTGATTTCCTGCGTAACAGCGGTCATTTGCATGACGATGGCGATATCCATATATCGTTGGGAAGCTATAACTTCAATTGGGGTGGCGACGGTAAAGATCTTGGCGCTTATCTGGGAGATAACAACAACTTCTGGGGTGGTCGCGGTGATGATGTTTATTATTCAATGGGTACTTCCAACATCTTTACCGGCGGTGAAGGAGATGATCTAGGCGTCCTGATGGGACGTGAAAACTGGATGTTTGGCGGTAATGGCGATGATACCGCAGTAATGGCCGGGCGTATTAACCATGTGTTTATGGGGGAAGGCAATGACCAGGCGTTTGTCTTTGGTGAAGGCGGTTTTATTGATGCTGGTAACGGACAGGATTACGTCACCATCTCCGGCAACTATAACCGAGTAGATAGCGGTGAAGGTCAGGATTACGTTGTCGCCATCGGCAATAATAACCAGGTTGAATTGGGTGAAGGCAATGATTTTGCCAGAGTATTTGGCAATGACAACCGGATCGATGGCTATTCCGGCAATGATGCAATAAAACTGATGGGCTACCATGCGGTAATCAACGGTGGGGAAGGTGATGATCACTTAATAGCCACGGCGATTTCGAAGTTTAGTGAATTTGATGGCGGTGAAGGTCAGGATTTGCTGGTGCTTGGCGGGTACCAGAACCGCTTCCGGGGTGGTTTGGGTGCGGACAGTTTTGTGGTTAGCGGAGAGGTGATTGATACGTCAGTCAATGATATCAGCGCAGAAGACATGATATTGCTTAATCTTAATGGTGTTGACTGGAGAAACCTGTGGTTGCAGCGCAGCGGGTATGATCTGGTGCTGTCAGTGAAGCGCCAAACTCGGGACAACAGTGCGCAGGGGTTATTTGAATCAGTAGGTTCGGTTACCTTTGATGATTACTTTAATGGCAATCGTGCCAAATTGGTGACTCAGATGGGTGATAAGAACGGGTCAGGGGAGCGTGAGTTTACGGCACTGTCAGATAATGCGGTGGACTCTTTGATTCAGGCAATGAGTAGTTTCGCTCCGACAGTCGGTGATAATGGTTTTATTGAGGGGTTGGAGAGTCAAGCGAAAGTGGCTATCGCAACAGCGTGGGCAGATGTCACGATTGGCAAGGGGAAATTTGCCTAATTAAATTCCTGATAATCAAGTGGCTCAAGATAAATGAGCCACTTTTATTGCTAATCAACCGGTTTCCTACATTAATTCCGTATCGGTATTAAGAAAACGATGAATTGCCTTTAAAACCGCGTCTGGTTTTTCTGCATGAACCCAGTGGCCGCAACCGGCGACTACCCAAGCTTTAGCCTGTGGAAATTGTCTGGCGATATCGTTCCGATATTCTTCCTGAATATAAGGGGAGAGGCCACCGCGAATAAACAAGGCGGGACAAGGCCATGTAGGGATTTCTTGCCAGCCGCTGATCTTTTCGTACTGGTTAATCAATACTGGTAAATTGAACTTCCATTCCCCCTGATGGAATGATTTCAGTAAAAACTGAATGATACCTTCTTCCTGAATATTTTCTCGCATAATCTTAGCGGCATCTTGACGAGTTTTAACTCCGGCTGCTGTCACTTTGTTCAGCGCGGTAAAAATTTGGTCATGACGGCGAACCTGATAAGCCACAGGTGCTATATCAATAAGGACAATTTTTTCTATCCGTTCTGGTGCTAGTGCTGTCATTGCCATCGCGATCTTACCGCCCATTGAATGACCGATAATAATGACAGACTGAATTTGCAGATGATCCAGCAGGGAAATAACATCTTGTGCCATATCGTGGTAATCCATATTATTCGCCCGTGGGGATAAACCGTGATTGCGTACATCGACTTGAATGACGGGATAGTATTGCTGCAAATCACGGGCTAAAACCCCAAGATTATTGAGATCGCCGAATAACCCGTGGATGAATACCACAGGGGTAGAAGAGAGCGGATTTTCCGGTATCTGCATATGGTAATTTAACGGGTTGTCTAATTTCATGATGAGAATTATTTTCTTTCAGGTATTGATATCATACCGTGTATATTGTTGCTTAAATTATAAAAAAGCAACCAGGTTGCACAATTATAGTTAATAATATCTTATGATTAAGTTGTTCTCAAAACGTTCATGTATCAAAAACTTGTTAATTTTTTCAATGTAATACTTAATGGATTGAAAAATAAATGTTCTTCAAGTAAATAATATTATTAAATGGAAAGTTTTAAATAACTTATGAGATGATTATCGGTTCAATCATCTTAGTGAGGTTATTGATTGTGTGTTTATGTGATCTATATCTTGAAAAATTGTGTGTTAATTTTAATTTTTTGTGAAAAAATGATGAAAATTTACTTTATGTGTTATATGAATGAAGACATAAGGTACATTTAACAATAACTACACCGTTCTAATAAGAATAAATAGAATCTGATTTTACACTATGGATTAGGGAATTAAGAAGTGAAGAAAAATTTACTAAAAAGCCTTTATTTTCAAGTTTTGGTTGCAATAACTATCGGCATACTTTTGGGGCATTTCTACCCACAGCTTGGGGCAGAAATGAAGCCATTAGGTGATGGATTTGTCAAATTAATCAAAATGGTTATTGCTCCTGTTATTTTCTGTACCGTTGTGACCGGTATCGCAGGTATGGAAAGTATGAAAGCTGTTGGTAAAACAGGCGCTATTGCATTGGTATATTTTGAAATAGTTAGCACAATTGCTTTGATTATTGGGCTAATTGTTGTCAATGTTGTACAGCCTGGCGCGGGGATGAACATTGATCCCTCTACATTAGATGTTAAAGCGGTGTCCCTATATGCGGAAAAGGCGGCTGAACAAGGGATAATCGCATTTTTACTTGATGTTATTCCGGCTAGTGTCATCGGGGCGTTTGCCAGTGGCAATATTTTGCAGGTCCTACTATTTGCTGTGTTATTTGGTTTTGCACTTCATCGTTTAGGAGAGAAAGGGAAACCAATCTTTAATATTATTGATGGTTTTTCTCATGTTATTTTCGGTATTATCAATATGATAATGCGGTTGGCTCCTTTGGGGGCTTTTGGCGCAATGGCATTTACCATCGGGAAATATGGTATTGGTACGTTGGTACAATTGGGGCAATTAATAGTTTGTTTTTATATCACCTGTATTCTTTTTGTAGTGTTTGTTTTAGGAACAATTGCAAAAGCCACTGGGTTTAGTATATTCCGATTCATTAATTACATTAAAGAAGAATTATTAATCGTATTGGGAACATCGTCTTCTGAATCTGCATTGCCGCGTATGTTAGATAAAATGGAGAAAGTGGGATGCCAGAAATCTGTTGTTGGTTTGGTGATACCAACGGGATATTCATTTAATCTGGATGGAACCTCTATTTACCTGACAATGGCCGCGGTATTTATTGCTCAAGCGACGAATACTCATATGGATATAGTGCATCAAATAACGCTATTAGTTGTATTGCTTTTATCCTCCAAAGGTGCCGCTGGTGTAACAGGTAGTGGGTTTATTGTATTAGCTGCGACAATTTCCGCTGTTGGGCATTTACCATTAGCGGGGCTGGCATTAATATTGGGAATAGATCGTTTCATGTCAGAAGCAAGAGCTTTAACAAATCTGATTGGCAATGGTGTTGCAACGATTGTGGTAGCGAAGAGTTGTCGTCAGCTTGATGAAAGCAAATTAAACGAAGTGTTAAATGCCAAATAAGCAAATCTTTGGGTTTTTATCTATTCGATGATTAATTAATAAAATAATGCCGGCTTTGAGTCGGTATTAATTCTAATCAATAATAGAGTACCGTGTAATTCGAAAAAGCTTACTATTTGAATGGATAGCATTTCTGTACTGTGCTGATTATTGATATATGCGATTTATTTCAGTTGAGATGTAGCGGAAGGTTTCAAAGAAACGGATAGGGTAACGGAACAGGCTGATGCCAATGTGGTCAATATTATCCCTGAGTTGGGTGTTTTAGTAGTCAGTGCTGGAGAGTGGCCCCTTGTTTACCTGAGTCAGATAAAGAAATCGGGTTTTATGGGGTAGCATGATTAAGTATATGACGCGTAATTTAGGGCTTACATTAAATAGCACAAAATGGTAAATTAAATAAACGTCAACAACTTAATAGTATGAAATGTTTAAAAAATTAACTTTACCATTGACTGCCATATTTCTTTCTGGATGTGTTCACACTACTCCTATGCCTGTTCAAATATCACAACCTGGTGACAATTTGATGTCATGCGAGTCTGTCATTTTTGAAATGGAGAAAATGCAGAATCTTGTTAAACAGAAAGATAGTGAATTGAATGGACAAATAGCGAAAAATTCAGCCTTGGGTGTCACTGGAGTGTTCTTGCTGATTCCGCTTTTCTTCATAGATACTAGCGATGCAAAAACGGTAGAAGGAAAGGCAGCAAAAGATAGGTACGAAAAACTACAGCAAATCTATCGTGATAAGAGCTGTGCAGAGAAAGAAAAAAAGTAAAAATCCTATTTTGAATGAAAGCGCCAAGTAAGGCGCTTATTTTTTTCATGGATAAGAGAATCAATAAGATTGTATTTAGATTCCACTAAACAAAAACGGGCTTGCTTAGACAAGCATTGAGTTTATTTACATGATTTAATTGGAAAAATTTAAATTTATTAACCTTGGTGGGATATGCTTCTGGCGTCCCCTGCTGGAATCGAACCAGCAATTAGCCCTTAGGAGGGGCTTGTTATATCCATTTAACTAAGGGGACATAGCTTTATTATAACGGTTTTTCATTCATAATATAAGGCGTTATAAACTGTTTGCCTATTTAGTGATCGATTGAATTGAGTACCATTCAAGTTGGATTGTCAGTAATATTGACATTATTGATGATCATCGGCGAGTCGTGCAACAAACTAATTTGCCGAATCTAGAAGGTTATTACTTGGAGAGATGTATGAAGTATCGTTTGGGCGGAATTGCTCTTGCCGCCGCATTACTAGTGGGATGCGCTAATTCATCTGATACTGTTGAACAAGGGCGTTCAGACCCATTGGAAGGTTTTAACCGTACAATGTTCAACTTTAATTATGATGTTCTTGACCCTTATGTTTTACGTCCAGTCGCGGTAGCGTGGCGTGATTATGTGCCGATGCCTGCTCGAAATGGTTTGGGTAATTTTCTGAGTAATCTCGAAGAGCCGGCTAGTATGGTAAACAGTTTCTTGCGTGGTAATCCATATCAGGGAATGAAACATTTTAATCGTTTTTTCCTGAACACCATTTTGGGTATGGGGGGGCTGATTGATGTTGCAACGATGGCAAACCCCAAATTGGCAAAAGAAGAGCCAAAACGCTTTGGGAGTACTCTGGGCTATCATAAGGTGGGGTATGGCCCTTATGTTGTATTACCGGGCTATGGCAATTTCACCCTACGTGATGAAGGGGGAAACTGGGCGGATATGACTTATCCAATGCTGAGTTATCTGACTATTTGGATGTCAGCCGGCAAGTGGGCATTTGAAGGGATCGAAAACCGTGCTCGTTTACTGGATTCTGATGGCTTGTTGAAGAACTCGTCAGATCCTTATTTGATGATGCGTGAGGCTTATTTCCAGAGCCATGATTTTATGGCAAGCGGAGGTAAACTGGAAGCCACGAAAAATCCAAATGCTGAAGCAATACAGGATGATTTAGATAGTATTGATGATTGATAACTCCTTATTGGGTTTTTAACCGCGTAGATAAAAAAGGATAGCAATGTCGCTATCCTTTTTGAGAGTGGCATATTATTAGAATGAGTAGTTGAAGTTCACACCATATAGCCAAGCAGTGCCTTTAGCGTCGAATTCATATGCGTTAGGCAACGCTTCGGACAATTTCTCTTTAACAGTGACTTTCTGACCATGCATATATGAAATACCTACATCAACAGAAGCATCTTTGTTAAATGCGTAGGTTGCACCAGCACTCAGCCAGAAACGATCTTGATCCGGAATGGAGATAGAACGGTTTTCAGCAGGAACCGGGCTGTCGTCAAAGGCGATACCTGTACGGAATGTCCAGTTGTCGTCGTGATAATAAGTTGTACCTAAAGCAATACGGTAGGCATCTTTAAAGCCTTCATGTTTACTAAACAGGACAGAGCCATCTTTATTTCTGGTCCCTTTCAGTTCGTCAAACTCACTCCAGCCTGCATATGCCAGGCTATAGTGGATAGCCCATTTAGGTGCTACGCGGTTGTAACCGGAAATCTCCCAGATATCTGGCAAATTGAGATCCAATCTACCGCCAATGGTTTGGCCTCCAGTACCCGGTAAATTTATTCCCATTTTTTGCGCCATTTGACCTAGCGCAACAGGTATGTCGTTTTTATAGTCACCGTCTTTAAACTTAATTTTAACTTTAGAACGATAAGTCAAGCTGTAGCGGTTATTTTCATCCACTTCATACATGATGCCTGCGTTCCAGCCATAGCCCCAATCTTTACCTGACAGATTAGCAACTTCATCTGTTGGTTTTATGAGACCTTTTGGCAATTTAGGGTGATACGACAGAGCACCTGCATGACGGACGATTTCTGCATCCGCATAAACAGCGTTCAGCCCTAAACCAAAGCTAAAGTGATCATTCAGCTTATAAGCACCGCTTAAGTTGAAGTTTAATGTTGTCAGGTCAGTTTTACCGCCGATAGGGCCTGCTTCATAGTTATTGCTAAAATCGGTTGCCAGGCCGAAGTTGGTAGTGACCGAAGTACCAACAAACCATTGATCATCGATTGGCATAATGAAATGTATGTTAGGTATCCAAGCGGTAGGCGCAATATTTTTAGCGTTAGTACTTTTGCCCGTTATTGGGGATTTACCGGTAATATCAACATCAGGGTTGATATAGATAGCGCCAATAGAAAATGATGGGCGATCAAACAGCGTCATTGCTGCTGGGTTACGGCTTCCTACCGTTGCGTTATCAGCGACAACGCCTTCCCCGGAAAAAGCGCGGCCCAAAGCCGAAGTAGAAAATTCATTTAACTGGAAACCAGCAGCGCCAGCATTCGATGAAATTATTGCCACTGCAACCGCTAATGCTGAACGGGTGAACAGGTTTTTCTGGTTCATAACCAAAACCCTCTTGTTTATTATTTAACTATGCCACTTATCTTAGCAAGGAGCGCAGGATTGTAGGGTCGGTTTGCCTCGCTGACAAATCAGACCAGTCGTGAAGTATAGGTCTGATAACAGTTGGTGTTGCAAGAATGTTTTCAAAATATTACCAAGTTGATATCAAAAACGCGACTCAGTTAACAAAAAAATGATTTTTGATATTAATAAAAACGTTTAAAAATGATTTTTTAAGATCAAATTTCGGCAAATAAATATTCTTTAGGGGGTAGGACGAGTTTCCCGGTAGTTAAAGGGAGATAAAATATTAAAATTCATTATGAATATTTTAGTAATGAAATTGTGACTGGCGTAAATAGGCTAAATGTCGCATAGAAAGCTTGCGAACATGTTCGAATAAGTATTGAAACCATTTAGCTATTAAATAAATTAAAGTTGCGCTTCCTCTCATTTTTGATTTATTCAGGTTTGCTATTTATAAACATTACGCTAACAATGATCTGTCAGGTCAGACCTGTCCAGATTGGTTGAAAAGTTTTTTCAGTAATTTGATTCAGTTAACGATAATCTTTCAGGAGCCGTTATGAGTCGTCCTTTAACAAAAGTGACACAGCAAGGTGATCGTATCGCCATTGTCAGTGGGCTACGCATTCCATTTGCTAAACAGGCAACATCGTATCACGGCATCCCGGCTGTGGATTTGGGTAAATCAGTCGTCAGCGAACTTGTGACTAGGAGTGGTTTACTCCCTGAAAAGATTGACCAACTGGTGTTTGGGCAAGTAGTGCAGATGCCGGAAGCGCCAAATATTGCCCGTGAAATCGTTCTTGGTGCTGGGTTAAGTGTGAGTACTGATGCTTACAGTGTATCCCGTGCGTGTGCCACTAGTTTTCAGGCGATTGCCAATGTGGCTGAAAGCATTATGGCTGGCACGGTGAACATCGGGGTTGCCGGCGGAGCGGATTCCTCGTCTGTATTGCCGATTGGTGTGACTAAATCCCTGGCTCGTACTCTGGTGGATATGAATAAGGCTAAAACGCTATCGCAACGCCTTAAACTACTTAGTCGCCTTAAATTTCGCGATTTATTGCCTGTATCTCCGGCGGTAGCGGAATATTCGACAGGTCTGCGCATGGGAGATACCGCAGAACAGATGGCGAAAACTTACCGTATCAGTCGAGAGGATCAGGATGCGTTAGCACACCGCTCCCATATTCTGGCAGCGAAAGCTTGGGAACAGGGATTGTTAGCTGATGAAGTCATGACAGCTCACTTCCCACCGTACCGCGAAGCACTGCTTGAAGATAATAATATTCGTAGAAATTCTGTACTGACCTCTTATGCGAAGCTGCGTCCGGCATTTGACTATAAATATGGTACGGTCACTGCTGCAAACAGTACACCGCTGACAGATGGTGCGGCGGCGGTCGTATTGATGCGTGAATCAGTGGCTAAGGCGTTGGGAACAAAACCGCTCGGTTATCTGCGTAGCTATGCATTCTCAGCCATTGATGTCTGGCAGGATATGTTATTAGGGCCGTCATACGCCACGCCAATAGCGCTTGATCGGGCCGGTATTACACTGAAAGATCTGACTTTAATCGATATGCATGAGGCTTTTGCGGCTCAGACGCTGGCAAACCTGAAAATGTTTGCCAGTGATGAATTTGCTCGTAATAAATTAGGGCGTGCTCAGGCAATTGGTGAAGTCGATATGGACAAATTTAATGTTTTAGGTGGTTCAATCGCTTATGGGCACCCATTCGCAGCGACAGGAGCTCGTATGGTGACGCAAGTATTGAATGAGTTGCGCCGTCGGGGCGGTGGGCTTGGGTTGACAACCGCTTGTGCTGCTGGCGGGTTGGGCACAGCTATGGTATTGGAGGTGGAATAATGACTCAGGCTCAGCATGATGCGGCACCCATCACTACGGGTACAAATCAAACTGCTTCCGTTTTCAGTTTTGATATCAGGCCAGATAAGATCGGCGTTATCACCATTAATGTGCCGGGAGAAAAGGTAAATACGCTGAAAGCAGAATTTGTTGATCAGTTTCTGAATGTTTTCAAACAAGCTCAGCAATCTTCGGGTCTTAAAGGATTAATATTAATTTCCGGTAAGCCGGATACGTTTATTGCCGGTGCCGATATTTCTATGATTGCCGGATGTAAGACTAAAGAAGATGCGCGAGATTTGGCTGAAAAGGGTCAGAAACTATTTTCTCAGATAGCTAATTATCCCTTGCCTGTCGTAGCAGCAATTCATGGCGCTTGTTTGGGCGGCGGTTTGGAATTAGCGCTTGCATGTCATTGGCGCGTCTGTTCACTGGACGATAAAACTCGTCTTGGATTACCGGAAGTTCAACTTGGGTTATTACCCGGTTCTGGCGGTACTCAGCGGTTGCCGAGACTTATTGGCGTCAGTTCAGCGTTGGATATCATTCTGACAGGTAAACAGCTACGGGCGAAACAGGCATTACGGCTCGGGTTGGTGGATGATGCTGTGCCGTTGGATATTCTGCTGGACATTGCTATTGAAAAAGTCAAAAAGGGTATTCCTGTGCGTAAGCCTTTGCCGTGGCAACAACGGTTATTAGTTGGCCCCTTGGGAAGATACTTTTTGTTTAATATCGTTCGTAAAAAGACGCTGGCGAAAACTCGTGGGCATTATCCTGCGCCTGAACGAATTATTGATGTTGTCAAAGAAGGTCTTGAAAAAGGCATGAGTCAGGGTTTACGGGCTGAGGCGGTAGCATTTGGTGAACTGGCAATGACACGGGAATCTGCTGCGTTACGTAATCTGTTTTTTGCTGCAACTTCGTTGAAGAATGAAACGGGTTCATCAGAGAGACCGGCGGAAATCAAGCGCGTTGGTATATTAGGTGGTGGCTTGATGGGCGGAGGCGTTGCGAATGTAACAGTCACTCGTGGCAAGTTGCCGGTGCGGATTAAAGATATTAATGAAAAGGGCATTAGTCAGGTATTGAAATATACTTGGGATTTGTTGTCCAAGCGGGTGAAGCAAAAACGACTACGCCCGGCAGAGCGTGCTCAGCAAATGATGCTGATTTCAGGAACGACGGATTATCGTGGTTTCGCACAAACCGATATTGTTGTTGAAGCAGTGTTTGAGGATTTGTCACTGAAACAGCAAATGGTGGCAGAAATTGAAACGAATGCTAAACCAGAGACCATATTTGCATCTAATACATCTTCACTACCTATCCATCAGATTGCTGAAAAAGCCCAACGACCAGAACAGGTTATTGGTCTGCATTATTTTAGTCCAGTGGATAAGATGCCGCTGGTGGAGGTTATTCCACATCAAGGAACTAGTGAGAAAACGATTGCTACAGCCGTTGCTTTGGCGAAGAAACAGGGTAAAACCGCTATTGTGGTGGGTGATAAAGCCGGGTTTTATGTAAACCGGATTCTTGTCCCTTATATTAGTGAAGCCGCTCATTGTCTGGTAGCAGGAGAACCTGTTGACCATATCGATGGAGCACTGGTTAATTTTGGTTTTCCGGTAGGGCCGATTAATTTATTGGATGAAGTAGGTATTGATGTTGGCACCAAAATCATGCCGATTCTGGTAGAGCAACTAGGTCCGCGTTTTGCTGCGCCTGAATCTCTCGATGCTGTACTGCAAGATGGTCGCAAGGGTAGGAAAAATGGCCGTGGTTTCTATTTGTATGCATCAGAGGCCAGAAAATTCTGGCAGTTTGGTAAGAAAGGCAAAAAAGTTGATAGCTCGATTTATAACTTACTGAATATAACACCTGAGTCGCATATGCTCTCGTCAGAAATCGCTCAGCGTTGTGTGATGCTAATGCTTAATGAAGCTGTTCGTTGTCTGGATGAAGGTATTATCAGAAGTCCGCGTGATGGTGATATTGGGGCGGTATTTGGCATAGGTTTTCCGCCATTCTTTGGTGGTCCATTCCGTTATATTGATAGCCTTGGTTGTGCCAGAGTGGTGGAGATTCTGCGTAGGCTGGAAAGCCAGTATGGAGACAGATTTGTACCTTGTGAATGTTTAGTGAAAATGGCTGAACAGAATAAAAGTTTTTATCCATAGTGGCCTGTGCTGCATTGATGAAAAAATGATTTCCGGTGCCGTTGAGGCACCGGAATTGTATTGAGTATTTTTGAATGAAAAAGATCTCTTTATAGATTTAAGCAACATCCATTGAGTTGTCGTTCAACCATTTTATTTATTTTGAGTAGAATGCTTGTTCACTATCTTTGAAATGTTTTTGTAGTAACAATTTTTATTGTATAACTCAGGTCGGGATTGCTGATATTTGTTAGCGGTAGAATAACTGCACTTACTCATTCATACGGTGGACTATGCAAATTTTTATTATGCGTCATGGTGACGCGGCTTTAGATGCAATGAGCGATGCCGCCCGGCAACTGACTCCTCGCGGTTGTGATGAATCGCAAAAAATGGCTTGTTGGTTAGCACAGCAAAAGCATCAAATTGATCTTGTATTGGTGAGTCCTTATATTCGCGCTGAACAGACGTTACAGATTGTTCGTAAATCTTTATCTTTACCAGACAGTGAAGAAGTATTGCTGGGGTTAACGCCATCAGGTGATGCTGCTACAGCGAGTAGTTATCTCCAGTTTCTTGCTGAGCAAGGTCATAACGCTGTTTTAGTTGTCTCTCATTTACCATTAGTCAGCTACTTAGTTGCTGAGCTATGTCCGGCAGAAACACCACCGATGTTTGCAACTTCTGCAATGATATGTGTAGATTTAAACAGCCAGACTGGCAAAGGGACTCTTGTCTGGCAGGTCAGTCCGTCACAATTAGCAGAAAAAGCCTAATAATCCAGCAATGTATATACCCTATGGAAAGATAACGGGTATAGGCTCAAGGCTCATCAAGTTCGATCAGCATTAATAGTGCGGCGTTGCCGCCCCATTCCTTTGGCGCTTGATGGAAGGCTATGATATCTGGGTGTTGAGCTAACCACAGAGGTGTTTGCTGTTTGAGAATGTGTTTTCCGTGACCGTGCATGATGCAGGCACAATAGACATGTTCACGACGGCAAGCAGCGATCAATGCCCCAATTTCCTGTTTGGCCTGCATTTGAGTTAGTCCGTGTAAATCAAGAAACAGCTCTGGCGAATAGTCACCTCGACGTAATTTCTTCAATTCGTAATGGTTTGTATCTCCCCTTACATAACGGGTAGGACCCTCGGTATCAAGGTTAGGCTGAAATTCATCAGAAAAATAGTAGCTGGCATCAATTTGTTCTTGCTGGACTCGTTCAGGGGCAATATAGCTGATTTTTTTTCTTCTGGGAGAATGTAAGACGGTATCCTGGTTAATGCGTTTGGTGCCTGCTACCGATTGTTGAAATAAGTGAATTTCTTCCTCATTCAGGGAGTATTTATTTTTCATCATTGCTCAGTTAATTAAACCATTTTGTGACAAGTGTACTGCATCTTTTTAACTATTAAACCTAATTATGCTTAATAAAACCTGATTTTACCGAGTTTGTGGTTTAAAAATGCTGATAAGAAGGCATATTTCGGTAGTTAACAAAATAATTTGACAATAACAGTTGGTTGGAAATTAAATGTATATACAACTAGAAACCTGATTTATCAGATATAGACCAATAACAGGATGCTAATCATGGCGATAGAACTGCGTGATACTGATATCATCTGGCGCAATGCAAGACTGGCAACAATGGACCCTGCTGTCAATGCAGCTTACGGATTATTAAAAGAATATGATCTTCTGGTACGTGATGACAAAATTTTAGCTATTTTACCCACCGCAACATTACAGACGAATTGCTGTCAGGTTATTGATGTTCAACAACGCCTAATTACCCCTGGTTTAATCGATTGTCACACCCATTTAGTGTTTAGTGGTAACCGGGCTTATGAGTGGGAACAGCGTTTAAATGGTATGTCTTATGCTGAGCTTAGTGCTCAAGGAGGGGGGATTAACGCGACAGTTTCTGCGACTCGGGCCAGTTCTCATGAACAACTTGAACGTTCTGCGCAGCAGCGTCTTGCTGCATTTATGGCCGAAGGTGTAACGACTATTGAGATTAAATCGGGTTATGGATTAAATCTGGAAAATGAAGAAAAGTTGCTACAAGTTACGCAAAACTTGGCGCGACATAATCCGATAGAAATCAGCCCCACATTGCTAGCGGCTCATACTTGTCCACCTGAATATAAGCATAATTCTGACGCTTATATGGATCTGATTTGCGAAGATATCCTGCCACAACTCTGGCAAAAAGGGTTGTTTGAGGCAGTAGATGTTTTTTGTGAAAGTGTAGGATTTACCCTGGCACAAACTGAACGACTCTTTCAGGAAGCACAACGTTGGAATATCCCAGTAAAAGGTCATGTGGAGCAGTTATCTCATTTAGGCGGAAGTGAACTGGTCGCTCGCTATCATGGTCTTTCTGTGGATCATATTGAATACTTGGATCAGGCGGGAGTTGAGGCGCTCAGTCACAGTGGCACGGTAGCTGTTTTGCTTCCTGGTGCGTTCTACTTTTTGCAGGAAACACAGCGCCCGCCTATCGATTTATTGCGGCAGTTTAATGTGCCGATAGCCGTATCTACCGATTTTAATCCTGGAACCAGCCCATTTGCTTCTTTGCGAATGGCTATGAATATGGCGTGTGTCCAATTTGGATTGACTCCTGAAGAGGTATGGCTGGGTGTAACCCGGCATGCGGCTCGTGCATTGGGTAGAGAGCAGAGTCACGGACAGTTGCGTGCGGGAGCTTACGCCGATTTTGTTGTTTGGGATGCGGAAAATCCCGTTGATATTTTTTATGAGTTGGGTCATAACCCTTTGAATACCAGAGTATTTCGTGGCGTTATGACTTATTCCAACATATAAACAAATAAGGAGCAGTAAATGAATTTATGGCATGCTACTTCGCCGACTATTTGGCAAGGACGAAATGATTTGGCAGAAGCGGATAATGCACTTCGGCTTTTTCAAACAGTTAAACTATCTCCGTATTTTGCGCCGGAAGAATTCTCTCACTATATTGCTCTATTAGGGTTTGAATGTGATGAAGGTGTAAAACGTAATCAAGGGAGGCCAGGCGCCAATCAAGGTCCTGATTATTTGCGGCAATCGCTGGCAAATATGGCTAGTCATAAAGGGCATGATCGATTGGTGGACTTGGGAAGTATTCGTGCTAATCCCAATCAATTATGTGAGGCGCAACAAGCCTTATCTGACGCCGTTACCCAATGCCAGCGTCAGAATGTACGTACTTTGGTATTGGGTGGTGGACATGAAACGGCTTTTGCTCATGGTGTTGGAATTTATGATGCTTTTCCACATCAACGTGTTGGTATTATTAACTTTGATGCTCATCTCGATTTACGGCGGTCGCCGCAGCCCACTTCTGGCACACCATTTCGTCAACTTGCTGAATATTGTCAGCAACATCAACGCCAGTTTCACTATACTTGCATTGGCGCAAGTTTGGCATCTAATACTCAGGCATTGGTGGATGAGGCAAACAATTTGAATGCCACGATTATCTGGGATGATCAATGTCGTGAAACTATGCTGGACAAGGTGCGACAGCAAATACAAGATATACTCCAGCAAGTTGATTTGATTTATATGACGATCGATTTGGATGTATTACCTGCTTATCAGATGCCAGCTGTCTCTGCGCCAGCCGCATTGGGGATGCCATTAGAGCGCCTTTTGCAATTAGTTCAGCCAATTTGTCAGAGCGGTAAACTACAGGCGGCTGATTTGGTTGAACTCAATCCAATATTTGATATGCAAGGCATAGGTGGAAAAGCAGCGGCGCGTATTGCCTGGCAATTAGCACATTGGTGGTATTGATTATCTAGAATAACAGTACTATTGTGTTTTTTATTTTGGCAAAGATAGCCTGATAAAGTGAATGTAATTAATCACTTAACATTTTTACAGCATAAGGAATTTATTGTGACGACGCACTTATCAGGATCATTTGCCAAACCTGCGCCTCTGTATGCCAGAGTGAAACAATCTATCATTGAAAAAATTTATACTGGTGAATGGAAATCAAATGATCGTGTTCCCTCTGAAGCTGAATTGGTTAAACAATTTAACTGTAGCCGTATGACCGCCAACCGCGCGTTGCGTGAGTTGACCGCTGAAGGGCTATTAGTACGGCTGCAAGGCGTGGGATCGTTTGTTGCTGAACCGAAGGGACAATCTGCGCTGTTCGAAATTCACAGCATTGCTGATGAGATTTCAGCTCGTTCTCATCAGCATCGCTGTAAAATCTTAAAATTATCTGAGCTGAATGCGGATGTGAAACAGGCCGCTGAATTGGATATTATCGTCGGTACGCCGATTTACCATTCAGTTATTATCCACTATGAAAACGATGTTCCTGTTCAGATAGAAGATCGTTATGTCAATGCTCAAGCGGCTCCTGGCTATTTGCAACAGGATTTTACCAAGCTTACGCCACACGATTATTTGTCAATGATTGCCCCATTAACGGAAGGTGAACACATTGTGGAAGCGATTGCTGGCGATCCACGATCCTGTAAGTTGTTGCAAATTGAGTCGGAAGCTCCCTGTTTATTAATTAGTCGTCGAACTTGGTCGACTCATTACACTGTTTCCAGTGCCAGGCTGCTATTTCCCGGTAACCGCTATAAATTGAAAGGGCGTTTCAGTTCATAGCGATATCCTTATTATTCACAACTGATTTTTTCCGTATGAGCTGATAGGGTTGCCATAGATTATTACCTTCGTAATGAATTAATGCGATTTCATGTATTTTATCCGTCCCATTTATGGCAACCGTATTAGTAAGGGCATTAAATAAAGGGAGGTCAGAGTCAGAATCACCATAAGCAACGCACTTTTCCAAATTCAGCTCATATTCCTGTACATACTTTTTTAATATCTGTAATTTGGTATTAATCTGACGGGGCCAGCAATGCCGGCCCCGTAAACCATAATCAAGTTATATTGATATTATCCTTAATTAACCGCGTGTTGATTATTTTTTCGCTGATAATCGAAACAGCTTCAATAATATTTTCATGATAATAATCATTAAGCAATGTAATCACTAATGGATTGACTGTCCATTGGGAGATATTATTATCCGATATTTTTGTTATCAATTTACCCATAGCTAATTGAATTTCATCTATGCAATATGGTGTCATTTGGCCTGCTTTAAATAGGATAATATTGGTATAAGATAATTTCCCGCTTAAATTGCAGTTAGTCATTCTATGTTCAAATGGTATTGCTGCCAAAACTTTATTAATATAGGTATCACTTGCCCCCATTTTTCGCAATTTTACAATGATGGGACCATGTTCACTTGATATAGCTAAGTTATCTCTGAACTCTTTTATCTCATCATTATTGATTATAGTATCTAACAAGAACAATTGAATTTCTTTTGCGCCTAGCTGTTCTAATTGAAATGCAATCTCCATCGCTAATTGTCCACCTAATGACCATCCTAAGATGCGAATAGGTTGATCAATAGAAGTTTCAGTCAGAATTAACTCCTTATAAATTTGAGCTATTTGGTATAGTGAATCTATCTGATTATCTGTACAGAGATTATAATTATCGATACCTATGCAGTTATACGTACTAGATAAATTATTTGCCAGAAATTCATAGACTTCACTACCTGCATTAGCAGGATGAACCATAAACAGCTTATTTGTTGCCGTTGATTTTGGTGTTAATAAATTAAGCAAGCTGGGTTTTGTATTACCTGTTTCCAACCATTGGGATAATAGAGAAATGCATTTGCAACTAAATAAAATATTTAAAGGAATATCAACCCCCATTTCATGACGTATCGCCGTGGTCAGCTTAATTGCCGTCAGGGAGTTTCCCCCGATGCGGAAGAAATTGTCATCAATACCCACCCGCTCCAACCCTAATACGGCTTGCCAAATGGCACAGAGCCGAGTTTCCAGTGTATCGCGAGGCGCTACATAGTGGTCTTTATTACCCCAGAGCGGCGCGGGTAATGCCCGCCGATCCACTTTGCCATTCAGGGTCAAGGGTACTGCTTCAATACGGGTAAAACTGGCAGGCACCATATGTTCTGGCAGGTGGGAAGATAAGTGCCTGACGAGCTCATCGTCTGAGAGTTTCCCTTCCGTCACTAGATACGCCGCTAGTACTTTATGGCCGTTATGCTTATAGTCGATCACCACCGCCTGTTTTACCTGTGGGAGCAACGTGAGTGCAGTTTCAATTTCACCCAATTCTATGCGGTAACCACGGATTTTGACTTGGAAGTCATTGCGTCCGAGATATTCCAGATTGCCATCCGGCCGCCAGCGGACTAAATCGCCGGTTTTATACAAACGGGTATAACCGTGAACCTTGTCTGCTGCGGTGGCAAAGGGGTTTTCTACAAAACGTTCGGCGGTCAGTTCCGGCCGGTTTAAATACCCCCGTGCCAGCCCGGCTCCGCCGATATACAGCTCTCCCGGAACGCCGACAGGAGACAGATTGCCATGACTATCAAGAACGTAAAGGCGGGTGTTATTAATCGCTTTACCAATGTTTGTTGCAATATCTCCACGTTGATACTGCTTTCCTGTCGCACAAACGGTCACTTCTGTTGGGCCGTAAGCATTCAGTATGCCGTTGTGTTGGCTGAAATATTCAAGAAAATCGGAAGAAGGTGATTCGCCGGCGGTCACTAATAATTGCAAGGAAGGTAAGTGTGAGCCAATTAACAGTTTGAGTATGGCTGGCGGTAAGGTCGCTATCTCAATGTGTTCTCGTTGAATGAGTGTTTCAATTGCCTGGGCATGACGTTCTGTTTCGCTGCAAAGATAAAGCGTCAGACCATTAAATAAACTGGGGAAGAGTTCGAAAACAGAGCCATCGAACACATAGGCGGCAAACATTAAGGATTTTTTTCTCTTGGCGGCATCAAAGATTTCTGCCTGTGCCGCTGCCATATGAGCCACATTTTTGTGCTCAATCATGACGCCTTTCGGCAGGCCGGTGGTGCCTGAGGTATAGATAATATAGGCCAAATCTGAGGGTTGGTTTACCGATGTAGGATTGTCCACAGGCTGGCCTGCGGTGATTATCGGATCATCCGCCGCTATCAGCATCCGTTGTTTTGCGCATGTTTGCGTGTCTGTCTCCAGCGTTGCCAGATAATTTTGCTGAGTGACGACACAGGGTGATTGGGTATCGTCTAAAATAAACCGAACCCTCTCTAATGGATATTCAGGGGAAATGGGCACATAAGCGCCACCGGCTTTCAGTACCGCTAAAATACTGATGACCATTTCCAGACTGCGGTCGAGGTAGAGGGCGATGGGGGTATCCGCTTGCACAGGGACATTATGGTGTTGCTGATAACGTTCACGGATAAGATAAGCTAGCTGGTTTGCCCGTTCATTAAGCTGGCGGTAGGTCAGGGATTCGCCTTCAAACACCAGCGCCACGTTATCCGGTATCCTTTCCGCTTGGGCTTCAAACAGTTGTTGCAGGGTTTTATCCTGCGGGTAAGGCGCATCGGTTTGATTCCAGCGGTGCAGCAGGGTATGACGCTCTGCTTCGCTGAGGAAGGTGATTGATGTATGTGATTGGTTTGGGTTGCATGCCACTGCGTGCAGGATACGTTCAAGCTGACTCAGTATGCGCAGTGTCTGTGCTTCTGTCAGCCAGTCTTTGCCATAACTGAATTTGATGATGAGACTGTTATTGTGCTCATAAGCTACCAGCGATACCGGATAATCCGCTTTTTCGACGGCCTGACGGAATGTCAGGGTATGTTCTATACCTGCTGGATTTTCGCTTACCGAGGGAGCAGGGTAGTTTTCAAATACCAGTAAGCTGTGAAACAATCGTTCCCCGTCGGATTGTAAGCTCGCCAGCGAGATAGCACTGTGGCTGTTGAGGGCAGCGATAGCCGTCTGAATATCCTGTAGAACCGCCGCTATACTGTCTGTTGGATGCCATTGCACTATCAGCGGCAAAGTATTGATATATAGGCCAACACTGGATTCAATCCCCACCACCGGAACATCGCGGCCGGAGACGGTGGTGCCGACAAGGGTCTGTGTATCGCCCGTGTAGCTGTGCAAGAGTTTATGCCAGGCAAATTGCAGGGCCACATTTAGCGTCACCCCTTGTGTTCGGCACATATCTTTAAGCTGCGTATAAGCGCCGCCTTGAACAATGAGTTCCTGTTCTGCCGGGTTTTCAACGCTTTTTATCTGGGCTAAATCGACGCGATGACTTAACAACGCAGAAAAATCATTGGCGTCCTGAAATTGGGCTTTGCGTGCCGCCCAATAGGTGTCTGACTCGGCTTGATGATCCAGATGATATTGTTGGGTTGCCAGATAAGTTTGTTCCACCACAATCTGGGGTTTTTGCCCCTTTATCAATTGGTTGTAATACTCATGCACAGCTTGTAATAAAATCGGGTTACTCCAGCCATCGGCAATGCAATGATGTTGCGTAAGCAGTAGGGTAGCTAACTGTTCATCCTGCCTGATGAGAGTGAAGCGGATTAATCCGGGCTGACTTAAATCAAAAGGCAGAGTACGGTCATGTTGTTGAACTTCGTTAATCGCCTTATCTCGGTCTTCTTTTGGTAATTGACTGATATCTTTGAACTTGAAGTTCGATGGTCCAATACTGGCGCCGGTTGTTACGATTTGTAATATTTTTCCTTCCCAATCAAATGCGGTTCTGAGAATGGGGAAACGCAGTGAAGCCAGTGACCAGGCTTGTTGATAAACGGCAAAGTTGATATTGGTGTGATAATCCAATAGCAATTGTACTCGATAGGCATCATCCTGTGGTTGAGTCAGATGATGATAAACAAACCCTTGTTGTAAGCTGGTGGCAGGGAATATCTTTTCAATTTTATTTCTGGAGGAGACGATTGGAGTATTCGAACCAGAATGATTTTCATTAAAAGAAAAATTTTTAAAGTCATTTTCAGAGAAAATACTTCTTTCATTTAAAAAATCTAAAATGTTTTCTTTTCTCTGTTTAACCTTATCAATAAGTTGGGAGGGAGGAGTTTCCCCGGTAAACGCCAGTTTCAACTTATTCTCACTGGCCCATATTGATATATGATTTTTACTGAGTTCTTTAAATAGTATCAGCATCTTTTACACGTCCAAAATAGTTTTCTTTTCTGAGAGATAGTCTGCATTTTCATGATTCACATGATCAAAACGATGAATGAGCTGATTTAGCTGTTTCATTGAAATGTCTTTGAATCCGTAATCACTGGGGGTTTTTATTCCGCCTAATTGAGCCTGCTTTTGACCAGTCGCAATGATGTTATTCAGTGCTTGCTCAAATGCTATGATGAACATCTCTGTCCGGGTTTGTGGTAAGCGGGAATCCACGCTGAATTGCAGTTTTCCCGCCTGAACCGCGCCATTAATGCTCAATAGTAAGTGGTTGATATTTTTGCTGTCTGACACAGACCCACAATCATCGTTGGTTATGGACCAATCTTGATAGCTGGCTCCCCCTAACTGGCCAAGGTAGTTGAAACTGATGGCCGGTAGATTGCCAGTGAGGTATCCCGCTTGATGTAACGCACTGTAACCAATACCTTTATTCGGTACGCCACGAAGCATTTCTTTGGTGTGGATGATGGTTTCTGCAATATCAGTATGCATTTCCAGGCGGACAGGGTACGTAGTTGTAAACCAGCCAACGGTTTCGGAAAGATCTAATGTGTCGTCAATGGATTCCCGTCCATGTCCTTCCAGAGTGATGTAGTTTACCGCTTGGGAGAAAGTCTCCTGTAAGGCCAGTGTCAATGCGCTTAACAGTAAATCGTTAATTTCAGTGTGATAACCGGTATTGGCTTCATGTAGTAGCATGTCCGTCATTTCGGCAGAAATGCTTAACAGGTGCTGAGTGATGTTATCCTGCGTGGGTTTGGTATCGTTTTCTATTATTACCTGTTGCCAGTAGGGTATTTCATCCTGATGCTGCTGTGCATAATGATGGACTGTCGCTACCCATTGTCGATAACTGCTGGTCTTCGGTGGTAAGGTCATCTCTTGTAATAACAGACGCATATGTTCAGCAATAATCCGCCAGGAGACGGCATCAATAATCAGATGGTGGAATGCGAAGAATAGTCTGGCACTGCCGTCCGTGTATCCGGTCAGATGACCTGCTTGCCATAATGGCCCGTTGTTGTAATCGAACCCACTTTGCCATTGGGTTAGTTGTTGATGTAATGTTTCCTTATTTAATCCCCTGATATCACAGTGATGTAAAATAGAATATGAAGATGGCATTTCTGCGGAATAGCACTGACGGTAGCCGTTTTGGGTATCTACAAAACGGGTACGTAGCATATCGTGATGTTCAGCCAGCATTATCAGAGCCTGTTCAATCTGTGAAGATTTGATATTCCCGGGGATCTGAATCATAAATGCCTGATTCCAATGATGTGGATTTGGCCAATTCCAATCGAAGAAGGTCTGCTGGATAGGCAACAGGCCAAATTCCCCGCTTAACAATCCCTGCTCTGAGAGCACGTTAACGGTAGATGATGAGAGGGCTAGCAATTGGGCTAACCGGGCCACTGTTGGTGCTTCAAAAATTGATTTAACTTGAAGGGAAAAGCCCGCCTGACGTAGTTTTGAGACCAATTGGATACTGACAATGGAATCACCGCCAATGCGGAAAAAGTTATCTTCAATACCAATGCGTTCCAGTCCCAACACGTCCTGCCAAATGGTACAGAGCTGAGTTTCCAGCGTATTGCGGGGTGCGACATAGCTATCTCGATCTTCCCAGATTGGTTCAGGTAAGGCGTGGCGATCCAGTTTGCCGTTCAGAGTCAGAGGAACGGACTTAATACGGGTGAAGTTGGCCGGTAGCATGTATTCCGGCAAGCGGGAAGAGAGATGTTTTATCAGGCTGTCATCAGACAATTCCCCTGTCGTCACCAGATACGCGACCAGTATTTTGTGGCCGTTATGCTCATGGTCAATCACCACCGACTGTTTGACTTGAGAATGAGCCGCAAGGGCCGTCTCAATTTCGCCCAATTCAATGCGATAACCACGAATTTTAACCTGAAAATCATTGCGCCCCAGATATTCCAGAGTGCCATCCGGCCGCCAGCGGACTAGATCGCCGGTTTTATACAGACGGGTATACCCTTTGGTTTTATCCGCTGTGGTGGCAAAGGGATTCGCCACAAAACGTTCGGCGGTCAGTTCCGGTCGGTTTAAATACCCCCGCGCCAGCCCGGCTCCACCGATATACAGTTCTCCCGGAGCACCGATAGGAGACAGATTGCCGTGATTATCAAGAACATAAAGGCGGACATTATTAATCGCTTTACCAATGTTTGTTGCAATATCCCCCCGTTGATACAGCTTCCCTGTCGCACAAACGGTCGCTTCTGTCGGGCCGTAAGCATTCAGTATGCCGTTGTGTTGACTGAAATATTCAAGAAAATCGGAAGAAGGTGATTCGCC